>NZ_JAHREU010000068.1:0-40185 GCF_020883145.1 Microcoleus sp. CAWBG27 | reverse complement strand
GCAGTAGTATATTGTAGGATGATTTGTCTTGTGAAATAGTCTTTGGCGTCATGTATCCTATTTTATAACACTTTTTTTACTCTGCTTACTTTTTTCTCTCCTACCCCGAATTATTGAGCGGATACATTTCTGCCCTGTATTGAGCATCGATATCGTCTGTTCCGGCGTTAATTATGAGGTAGGCTCCATTTTTGTCACAATGCCCGCTCAATAATTGGTCTATTTCATACTCTTCGAGAGAGCAGTTTAGTTGAGTTAAATTAGTGTGAAGTTCTTGCCCTAATTCGTCGTCTGCTTGAAATTATAGTAACTCCAGTGCTGCTGTAGTATCTGCCAAAATTGTTTGGCACTGGTTGAGTTTTGCCTGGTCGGATTCGAGTGCGTCTAGTTCTTGGAGTATCCGTTCAACTGTGTTGGTGCTGTTGCGAGATTCCGGCTGTGCTGCTAGCTGTTGTAACTTTTGGCTCTCGGCGGTTAAGGCTGAGTTAAAGACAGTCTTGTAGGTTGGTTAGACGATCGCACAAAATTTCGATATTGTGTTTGATGTGTAGAACTTCCACTGTGAGTTCTCCTAGTTGTGGGATATATATTTATATATTAGCATTTTGGCAACAATAGTAAGATTTTTTTGACCGCAGGTGAATGCGAATGCAAGCGGGAATTGTGAAGGTAATAAAAAACCGCAGCAGGATGTCGATCGCGCTGCGGTTATTTTCACGCTAAACTTTCAATGATTAATCGCGGCCGTTGAGGGCAATCATCAGGCGCAGAATGAAGATGAACAAGTTGATGTAGGTCAAGTACATCGACAGGGCGGCGGGCAAATACTGGTCGTCGCGGTAACTGCGGGGTAAGATGTAAAAATCGACGATCGCAGCACCAGCAAATATAAACACCCCGATACCAGAAATGCCAATTTCCAACCAAGTTGGGGTGTAGACGCCGAACAGCGACAGCAGAAATTGACCGCCAACTACTACTAACAAAGCAATGACACCTAAACTGATAGTCTTGGTGAGGGCCATGCCGTCTGCTTCCGACAAGTTGGAGCCAATTTGGCGGGCGGCGATGAAAGTAATCCCACAGCCTAGGGCTGCAAAACCGATGCCACCGATGCCGACGCCTTGGGTTCTGAGGGCTGTAAATACCAATCCGCTGAGGGTGTAGCCGGAAAGCAGGCTGTAGGTAGCCAGCAGCGGCAAGGCAGTGTTTTTATTGTTTTGTTCGGCGGCGGCGCTGGCGACGAAGAACAGAATTAATTCTAGGACGATCGCGCCAATAAACGTCGGAAAGAAGATTCCGGGATAGTTGCGGATGACTCCGAGGCCGCCGTAGGTGCCGACAGCAGTTAAGACAAGTCCGCCGCCCACGAAGGGGAGGGCGTTAGCGATGACGTTGGGGCCAACCAGCGCGTGGTTTTTGGCCTCGCGCACGGCTTCGCGGAAGTTGCTGGTGTTACTCACGAGGATTTACCTAATTTTGGCTGAGATTTGCTATCTATATTTTGACAGCTTTACAGTTTGTTGACAAAACATGAAATAGTTTAAAGATTTGATAAAGAACGGGGGTGAGATCACTTTCTACCTGGAAGTGATTGTTTATAATCAACGGCGTACAAGTAAATCTCCACCCTGTGGTAGTTGTCTGGGGACGATCTCTGAGACCGTTGTCAGTCGTCGTAGAGCTATAATTGAGGTTAAAGTACCGGTGCTATTGGCGGCGAGGGGCAACCTAAAAGTCGATCGCATTGCAAATACATAGCTGAAGTTAATCAATTTGGAATTTGGGATTTACGATTTGGGATTGAGGAGTTTATGATTGAGTCAGGGACTCCCATTGATTTTAGGTTTTTGATTGGTGACTTAGTTGAAACTACAGCCCGGAAATCTGAATCATCTCAAATATAAAATAAATCTTAAATTTTTGAGCGGTTGGGTGGGTTGCGAAACTGGTCTAGACAGGGTATGTAAAGCAAATTAATCGTGAAAGTATTTAGTTCGATCGACAAAATGCCAAACAGGTAATATCTAATGCCCACATTTTTTGCTCGCACATTATTGCCACCTGCCGCCGGAATTCTATTGGCGGCAACTACCCTTATTTCCGGCGGTCAAGCTGCCCTTGCAGCTAATGTCAGTGCCGTTTCTACTGCCACTTCATCGCAGGGTTCAGAACATTTGCTGCTGGCTCTGACTGGTCAATCCGCCCAAGGTACAATTTTACCGAGCCCGAACTCGGGAACGGCCAACCGGGCGGCTGGGCCGGTGAAAATTCCTGAGCCTTCAATGCTGGCGGGGTTGGTTTTAGTCGCCGGTTCGCTGGTGATGACTCGCCGGAGAGGGAGAGTTAAACAGGAGAGTTTTGGCAAAAATCAAAGTTTTTAGATTGTTAAGAGGCAGATGGAACACAGGCGAGATGCCTGTGCCACAATTCAGGACACAGGTAAGATGCCTTTGCCACAATTGTGGCTAGTGAATCTCGATTTAAGGATTTTAGCCGATCGCGTCGCGCAGAGCATTTTTTGTCATAGCTGCGATCGACTGTTCCGAAGCTTTCGGCAAATGATAGTATTTCCCGCCCGAAGTCTTGGCCAACTCCTTCGCAAAACCCGTCGAAATAAACTTGCTCTCGGTATCAATCACCAGCAACTGCATTCCCAAACCGCGAATTTTAGCAGCAATTTCTAACAATTCCTTCTTAATATCAGGCTTTTCGCCATCTAAAATCGGTTCGCCCAAAGAACGAGCCAAAGGAATATTACCGCGTCCGTCAGTAATAGCAACAATCGCCACTTGACCGATATCTCCAGACTGCCGCGCGTTGACTCCCACGCGCACTGCTTGCGTCAAACCGTGGGCGAGGGGCGAACCGCCGCCGCAGGGCAATCGTTCCAAACGCTTGCGGGCCAAGGCTATCGAGCGAGTCGGCGGTAACAGGACTTCTGCTTGTTCTCCGCGAAAGGGAATCAGCGCAACTTGGTCGCGGCTTTGATAAGCTTCGGTGAGTAGCTGCATGACTGCACCTTTAGCCGACTGCATCCGGTTGAGCGCCATCGAACCGGAAGCATCAACGACAAAGACGACTAGAGCTCCAGCTTTTCTGGCCAAGCGCTTCGCCCGAATGTCTCCCTGTTCCACAAATACCCGCTTCTCTCGATTTTGGCTGGAACTCGCGGTGGATTCTGGGTCTGAATTCCTGTCGCGGCGGGCTTTTTGGTAGGGCGCGGCCGCCCTCAGCGTCGCATCAACAGCGATACGGCGCACGGGGCCTTTGGGCAATACTGGCTTGACGTAGCGGCCTCTATCTTCGGAGAAAATGGTGCTTCTGCTGCCGGATTTGCCTTGGCGGTTGGCATTTTGAGCGAAAAACAGCACGTCGGGATCGAGAATTACACCTTCGGGGTCAAACAAAAATTCTTCGGGAATGTTAGTCTCTTCTTGTTCTTCTGGCGGTTCGTCTTCTTTGTCTTCTTCTTCCTCGTCTTCTTCTTGTTCTTGTTCCGATTGTTCTGGGGGTGGCGGTGGTGGGGGAGGAGGAGGTGGGTTTTCGTCTGGGGGCGTTTGGACGATGGTGGCGCGGGGTACGATGACTAATTCTACGGCGCGGCGAAGGTCTTCGGCGTTAACTTCTGTGCGTCCCTCAATGGCGGCGGCGGCTTTGGCGACTCGGACTGCGAACAGTTCGGCGCGGTGTCCTTGAACTGCGCCGCGGATGGCTTCTTCTACTAGGTAGGCTATTTGTTCGCGTTTAATGGTGACATCTTTGAGCCATTCTCTGGCAAGGATGATTTGGGTTTTGAGGTTGTCGGTGTCTTCGGCGTATTGGTTGAGAAATTCTTGGGGCGAGCTGGAGTAAGATAAAGCTTGTTCTACTGCATGGACTCTTTCTTGTATTTCGAGGGCTGCGTCGGCGGAAAGGACGATCGCGATGCGATCGAGCAAATGTTCTCTAAGGGGGCCTTCTTCGGGGTTGTAGGTGGCAATGAACAGAGGTTTGCAGGGATGTTGGAAGCTAATTCCTTCGCGCTCTATTTGGTTGCGGCCTTCGGTTAATACTGTAAGCAATTGGTTGGAAATATTGTCATCGAGGAGGTTAATTTCGTCAACATAAAGTACGCCTCGATTTGCTTGGGCTAAGAGTCCGGGTTGGAATACTGTTTGACCGAATTTTACTGATTGTTCGACATCGACTGAACCTAAGAGTCTGTCTTCGGTGACACCCAAGGGAATTTGAATGAATGGTGTGGGAATTATTTCAGTAACTTGGGAATTATCTTCCTCTCCCGGTACTGTTTCAGATGCGATGAATCCCGTCTCTACAAGATTTTTTTCCTCTTGACAAGTGGGGTCAGCGTTGCAGAATGAATCTTTAATCACTTCAATGGGCGGCAGCAGGGAGTGTAGGGCTCTAGCCATGACTGATTTGGCTGTGCCACGACGACCGGCGATCGCGACTCCTCCCAATCCCGGATCGATTGCTGCCAACAGCAGCGCTAATTTAATGGCTTCTTGCCCAACAACGGCTGTTAGGGGAAAGGCTGTTACGGTGGGGGGTGCGTAGGGGGCAGGCATTTAAATCGTCTTTGCTCGAACAGGCTTTGATAATTTAATCATACTGCGTTGAGCGGGCGATCGCATTTCTGGCAAGCGAGTTTTTGCAACCAACAGCTAAGTGAACCCACCGAAATTAAACTTCAAATACGGATTGCTCAAAGACTTGCTGTGTATATCTTCTTCCTTCTTCCAACTGCCATCGGACTTTTTCCTGCTACTTACGAGCAACTAAAAATATTAAAAATTGTATAGATATTAGGCTTGCATCTTGTCGCGATCAAATCTCGAAGATAAAATCATCCCATAATTCAACCAAAAAGTAAACTGTGAAACCATTAATCACAATTGGTCTGGTAGCACTAATTGGTACGATCGCTTTTTTGATCTGGCAAGATTCCCAGAACACTGAGGGCATAGATAGAAATTTGTTACAGGCTGCTGGCGCAAAGTAAACAATTTCCTAAAAAATTGAGGAATATCCTAGTAAAACCTGGCAGTATAGATGAAAAACAAAAATACTACTAGCAATGACCAAGTATGTCACATCGCTTTCATGGGTGCGAAATCCAGCAAGTCTCAGAAAAAACCCTTACCCGCAAGCTAGAATCTTCAAAGACATCGTCGCGGGCCTCAACTTCAAAAGAAAAACGCTCCTTGCCCTTTTGGGACAAGTCATGTCAAGAAACATCTCAACAATTGTGGTTGGATACCAAGACAGACTCTCCAGGTTTGGTGGCGACCTCATCAAATGGCTCTGTGAGCCAAACAATTACCAACTCATGGTTCTCAGCAGAAACGAGTTGTCTTGTGAACGAAAAATGGTTGAAGATCTACTTGCCACCATCCACGTCTTTAGTTGCCGACTCTACTCCGGGCATAAATACAAATCTACTATCAAAGAAGATTCGAGTTTACCCGGAAACGGAGTTAGCAGCCAAATGGAGGACTTGGATTGCAGCAAGCAGATGGTGCTATAACCAAGCAATTGCTATCCTTAAAACCGAAAAGATTGGCAAATACGATCTGAGGAAAAAGATTATGGACTCAGCGCCACTCTGGGTTTCTGAGCAACCTTATAACCCGCGACAAATGGCAGTGTTCCAAGCTTTTGAAGCGCAAAAAGCCGCCAAAAAGTCAAAAGGAACCGCAAAATTCAGAAGTCGTTTTGACACATCTCAGACTATCAGATTTCAAATCAGCAATTGGAAGTCTAAAACTTTTTATCCACAAGCAACCAAAGGACTATCATTTAAAGCATCTGAACCAATCATAGAAGTGATGGAACACGAGCAAACACTATCACTAATCAATGGGCAGTGGTTTATCTGCTATGCAGTTGATACCGCAAAGCCTCTTCAGAATGAAAGCAGTTTAGCTATTGCTTTAGACCCTGGTGTTAGAACATTTCTGACTGGTTTTGATGGTAGTGACATCTTGGAAATAGGTAAAGGTGATATTGGTCGCATCTACCGACTAGCAAGACATTTGGACAAGTTGATGTCGAGGATAGGGATCGACAAGGGAGGGCGATTTAAGCGATTAAGATATTGTCTGAGAAAGTCGGCGGCAAAGATTCGGATTAAGATTAAAAACTTAGTCAATGAATTACATAAAAAAGCCGCCAAATACCTTGTGACAAAGTATAAGCTGATTTTCTTGCCGACCTTTGAAACCCAACAGATGGTAAAGAAAGGTAAACGCAAACTAGCGACTAAAACAGCTAGGGCGATGGTCACTTTAAGTCATTATCGTTTCAAACAAATGTTGAAGCATCAGGCTGTTAAATATGGCAGCACTGTAGTAGACATAACCGAAGAATATACATCCAAAACCTGCTCAAAATGTGGACATATTCACACTAAATTAGGTGGGTCTAAAAAGTTCAAATGTCCAGAATGCGGACACACTCTGGACAGAGACTTAAATGGCGCTTTCAATATTTTATTGAAAGCTTTGAGAGATACCTCCTTGACAGGGGAGCTTGCAGCTTTTTCTGTCTTGCCATACACGGTAGCGTCAGGCTTAGTTCTGGATTTACCGGGTTAAATGTATCTGTAGTCCATAATGTCTGCGCGGGGGTGAAGTTTGGCAGATATTCCCCATGTTTCATTGTAGTTGAGCGATCGCCCGATCGCCATACCAAACTTCGGGCGATCGCGAGCCTCCCAAAAGAAGTAGTTTCGAGCTAATTTTTCCCTGGGCCGCAACTCTCTCTCTGAATACATTCCAGCTTGGTGCCACCAAAAGGAGCATTTAAACTTATTGACACAATCGCCATAAAGTAGTAGGATTCCTCAAACCGAGAGGTTTTAATTTTTAAGTTTTAATTTTGTCAGGGGACTAAATGGAAAACGTGCAAGCTGCGATCGCTGCGGTCACATTTATCGGTGTAGTTTTTTTAATAATTACAGAATGGATACATCTCACAATTGCAGCATTTCTGGGAGCGCTGATTCTGGTTTTCACCCACGTAATGACGTTAAAGGATGCGATCGAATATATCAGTCGCAGTCACGGAACGCTGGGCTTGTTTTTCGGAGTCATGGTAATGGTGAGAGCCTTTGAACCTACCAAGATATTCGACTACTTGGCCACTCAAATGGTGCTGTTGGCGAAAGGCAAAGGCAAAAATCTCTTGCTTGGTATTGTCGGAATTACTACCCCAATTTGTGCAGTTTTACCCAACGCCACGACAGTCATGCTGCTAGCACCGTTAATACCGCCAATGGCAGAAGAAGTCGGTGTAGATTTTGTGCCGCTGCTGATTTTAATGGTATTTGTAGCCAACAGTTCGGGACTGCTGACAATCGTTGGCGATCCGGCGACATTCATAGTCGGCGATGCGATTAACATGAGCTTTGTAGATTACCTGTTAAAGTTAAGTTTGGGCGGGGCGATCGCCGTAGGAGTTATATTAGTTATTCTGCCGTGGATGTTCCCCGAAATCTGGCAGAAAGAATTAGACGATTTGGAACACTTGCCGCACCCAAAAATAAATCATCCGCGAGTGTTAGCGGTGGGCGGTTTAATTATAGCTTTCGTGCTGACATTTTTTGTAGTGGGAGAGTCGTTACCCGTGCCAATTTCACCAGCAGCCGTGGCTTTGTTGGGGGCGGCTTTGGCAATGCTCTTGGCTCACCATTCCAAAATAGATTCTTTGAACAATATCTTGCGGGATTTAGATTGGAGTACGCTGCTATTTTTTATGTCTATCTTTGTCTTAATTGGCGGTTTGGAAAAAACCGGAGTTATCGCTGGGATGTCGGGAATTTTAGCAGCTATTTTAGGTAAAAATATTTTTCTGGGTTCTTTGACTCTGTTATTTTTTGTGGGTTTGCTATCAAGTGTAGTGCCAAATATTCCGCTGGTGGTGGCGATGGTGCCGCTGTTAAAACAGTATGTTGTCAATGTCGGACTCGCACCGACAGAAGTGCTGGCTCCGGATTTTGCAGGGCAGTTTCCACCTGCGGTGCTGCCACTGTTTTATGCGATGATGTACGGGGCAACTTTAGGGGGAAATGGCACTTTGGTAGGAGCTTCTTCTAATATTGTGGCGGCGGGAATTTCTGAGTTGCACGGGCGCCGGATTTCTTTTCAAACTTTTCTGCGTTACGGGCTTCCTGTGATGGCTTTGCAATTGGTGGCTGCGGCTGTTTATGTAACTATCCGGTTTCTGATTTGAAGAAGTCATGAGTCATGTTTTGCTATCTCTCAAGAGCGAGCATTATTCATATCGCTTCCCGTTGCATCAGAGTGATTTAACCGCAGAGAACACAGAGGACACAGAGAGAGAATTAAGAGATTAATACAGGACAATGCTATCGGATTGGATCTCATTAGTTTTCTGAAGATAGAACGAAATAAGGGGTAATGTGTTTAATACGATGCGAAGGCTGTGACGCACGGAATCGTAGGTGAGTTGCTTGGTGGTTCCGATTTGCTCGTCGGAGCGAACAGCCTCGATCGAGTTTTCGGTAATTGTCTCAATTTTATCCTGTAGCGCTTGCCTAAAATCTATCGTGGCTGTTGCATACAAATGAAGCGAGCGATCGCATTTTAGATCTCTACGTTAGTTTAATATTAACTTTTTGAATTTTCTCTCAACTTTTGAGGTTTGCCGATCGCCCCTACCTAATCCTAAAGACGTATTGACAGGATGAGAAGGTCGTGCTAGATTAATTTAAATTGGCTTAAAAAGTCAAGCCTAATCCAGCGCTGCGCCCTCAAACAAAGCGTGTGGCTGGAGCGGAGGAACCAATTTTCGGGGCGAATCCCTACAGAATTAAAAACCAAAGTTAAAAATTGCCAAATTTGAGTGTAATTTTGAGTTTGAAATCTTTAGAGAAGGACATCTCTCAGTCCTAGCCCGTCAGCTAACTTCGCAGGCATTGAGAAGAGACTGAAGAGTCAACTTGTCTTCAATAGATAGTTTGGCTTCGTCAGTGTCTCCGGTTGGTATTGTTCAAGATTCTTGTACCGCCCCTGACTCTGAGGAGATTTAAATGTCAATTCAACTTAATTTATCTGCGATCGCAATTGCCGGACAAGCTGCCTGGAAACGAACAAAACCCGTCATCATCCGAGATAATGTATTGTTGCCGGCGGTGGGTTTTTTGGGAATTCTTGGGCTGTGGTGGATTGTTGCCAGCTTCAAAAGCGATTTAATTCCCACTCCGTATCAAGCGTTAATCGCTAATTTAGATTACATATTGCATCCATTTTATCAGCGCGGGCCGGGAGATTTAGGCATTGGCTGGCTGCTGCTGGCGAGTTTGCGGCGGGTGTTGCTAGGATTTTTGCTGGGTGCCGTTGTGGCGATTCCCGTGGGATTTCTGATCGGGATGTCGAAACCGGCGATGATGGCGCTCAATCCGCTGATTCAAATCTTCAAACCGGTGTCGCCGCTGGCTTGGCTGCCGATCGCTCTATCAATCTTTAATTTAGCAGATCCGTCGGCAATTTTTGTGATATTTATTACGTCTTTGTGGCCGACAATTATCAACACAGCCCTAGGAGTTTCTAGCGTTTCCAAGGATTATCTGGATGTGGCGCGAGTGTTGGAGATGCCGCGCTGGAGGCGGATTACTAAGATAATTTTGCCTGCGAGTTTGCCTTACATTTTTACAGGTTTGCGGATTAGTTTGGGGATTGCTTGGCTGGTGATTGTGGCGGTGGAAATGCTGACTGGTGGTGTAGGAATTGGCTTTTTTGTGTGGGATGAGTGGAGCCGTTTGAATCTAAGTTCGGTATTTTTAGCAGTGTTTGTAATTGGCTTAACTGGTTTGCTGCTCGATTGGGCTGTTGGCAAGGTTCAGGAATTGGTAACGCATCGATCGATCGAGAATCATTAGTCAGTAGTCATTGGTTATTGGTTATTGGTTATTGGTTATTGGTTATTTGTCAACTGTCAACTGTCAACTGTTAACTGTCAACTGTTAACTGTCAACTGTCAACTGATTAACGCTGTCAACTGATTAACGCTGTCAACTATCAACTATTAACTGTATATGAGTGATAACTTTTCCAATGAATGGAATCGGCGGGAGTTTTTGCAAGGAATGGGTGTGGCGGCGGCGGGAATGGCTTTATCTGGTTGTGGAATTAACGCGGATCGATCGGCAAAAGGACTCACAGAAGAAGCCGAAGCGGTAAAGCCGATCGTCAATTCCCAAAGCTTAGAAAAACCAAATTTAACCATAGGATACGTACCCGTTAACGATTGTGCACCATTTGCGATCGCCTGGAAGAAAGGATTTTTCCGCAAATACGGCTTAAACGTCAAACTCAACCGCGAAGCAAGTTGGGCAACCTCCCGCGACGGCCTGATTTTCGGGCGCCTCGACGCCTCCCCAGTCGTATCCGGCGCCGTCACAAACGCCCGCATTGGTGCCGAAGGAGCGCGTCACGCACCAATGTGCGCGGCAATGACAATTCACCGCCACGGCAACGCGATGACGATGAGCAAAGCGATGTGGGATTTTGGTTTGCGCCCGTGGCACGAATACAACGGCAATTTAGAAGAATTTGGCAAACAATTCCGAGGTTTTTTTGAGAGCCAACCAGTAGAAAATAAAGTCTGGGCAGTTGTACTAAGTTCTGCTATTTACGAATACTTTGTGCGTTATATATCCGCCGCTGCCGGTGTCGATCCGTTCAAAGAATTTCGGGTAATTATTGTGCCACCGCCTCAAATGGTAACGAATATGAGAATCGGGGCGATGCAGGCTTACATGGTGGCAGAACCTTGGAATACGCGGGCAATTAAAGGTAATTTGGGCGTGGGGTTTACCTTCGCGCAAGGCAAGGAAGTTTGGCTGGGACATCCCGATCGCGTTTTGGGAGTAATGCAATCATTCATTGACGAAAACCCGAAGACGTATTACTCGCTGGTGAAGGCAATGGTGGAAGCTTGTCAGTTTTGCAGCAAACCGGAAAATCGCAGTCAAATAGCAGCATTGTTGACCGATCGATCTTTTACGGGGGCTAAACCTAAAAATGGGGCGATCGACAAATTTACTCGACCGGGAATAGTTGGGGAATATAACTATGGTGGGTTTGACGATAAAGACCGCACTATAATAGCGGAAGATACCACAATTTTCTATGACATTCCTAAGAACTTGCCCCAAATACCGGGAAATCATTCAACATTTTTGTGGCAGTCTCACAGTATTTGGTTGATGACTCAAGCGGCCCGCTGGGGACACATTAAGGAGGTGCCGAAAAATGCTGATGAATTAGCGAAAAAAGCTTGGAGAACCGACCTTTACCGCAAGATTGTTGCCGAAATGGCGATCGATTGTCCCCAGGATGATTACAAAGTCGAACCTGCGGAAGTTTTCATTGACAAAAAAGCATTTGACCCCAGCGATCCGGTGGGTTATTTGAATAGTTTTGAAATTCGAGCCAATCGCCCTCAATCTTTTTTTCAGTCTTAAAGTTTGATATCTGCTGTCTTCCTTCTACATTCCTCGCGTTCCCCACTTGCTCCTCGATCCCCCCTAGCCCCCCCCTTAATAAGGGGGGAACCGGAGCATTCAAAGTCAACCCCTACTCCCCTTATTAAGGGGGATTTAGGGGGATCGAGACTCAGCTACAAGCGAGATATACAATAAATAACCAATAAACAATTATCAGGAACGTCAAATGACTCAATATACTACTGCTTCAATCAATACTAATAGCCAAGGTCACAACTCCTCTAATTTTCTCGAAATCAACAACTTGTTCAAGTCGTATAAAAATGCTGATGGCAGTGAATTTAGCGTTTTGGACAATATCAACTTAAGTATTGGTTCCAACGAATTTATTTCGGTAATCGGTCACTCGGGTTGTGGCAAATCGACGCTGCTGAAAATAGTAGCAGGTTTGGAAAAACAAAGCGGCGGAATTGTGACACTAGAAGGCAAGGAAATTCGCAAACCTGGAGCCGATCGCATGATGGTATTCCAGCACTACGGATTGCTGCCTTGGTTGACGGTGCGGGAAAACATTCGCCTAGCAGTTGATGAAGTTTTGCAAAATCTCAACCGCGCTGAGAAGATTAGCCTTGTCAATGAACACCTAGCAATGGTAAACTTAACAGCAGCAGCAGATAAATATCCCGATCAAATTTCAGGGGGCATGAAGCAACGGGTTGGGATTGCGCGAGCTTTGGCACTTCGGCCGAAGATGTTATTAATGGACGAACCGTTTGGAGCGCTGGATGCTCTGACTCGCGGCAAGTTGCAAAAACAGGTGCTCGATATCTGGGAAAATCACAGACAAGCTGCAATGATGATTACCCACGACGTGGACGAGGCTATCTATATGTCCGATCGCATTGTGTTGATGACAAACGGCCCGGCGGCTACAATCGGCGAGATTTTGGCAGTGCCGTTTTCGCATCCGCGCGATCGCCAGGAGTTGCGGGAATCTCAGGAATATTACGAGCTGCGAAACTATGCTTTGAATTTTCTCGATCGCTACTTTACTCAAGACGAATAACCCAAGGGCGACTAGAAGAACCGACAAAAAAATTCACTTAAGAGAGGTCTAGCCTGTGAATCTCAAAACAATTTTAGCGCGTTTTGAAAGTGCATTAGGATGCCAAAACTTAGCGGAAGAAATGGTGTTGCTGCCGGAGTCAAAAGTCCCTGTTTCTAAGAAAAAGTCAAAACCGACAAAACCGACAAAATCTATCAATTTTATTGTGGGTTACAACAGTTCTCCTCAAAGTCAAACAGCTCTCGATATTACCCTTTGGATTGCTCATCAAACTCGTTTAGTAACAACTCAAGAAGTCACGGTGCAAGTCGTCTACGTACTCGACGAAACTCCCAACATTTACGATGAAAATACTTGTAGTTTGGGTGTGGAAAATGCCTGGGCTACGAAGCCCAAACTGTCGGATTTAGAGGAAAAATCGGCTCTTTACTGTGCAGCGCCTGCGATCGCATTACCTACAGCCGAAATCCAATCGGTATCCCAGCGAGCAACCTGGATCGATCCGCCTTATTTTCGAGCAATTTTCTGTCAAAATAATGAGTACGAGGTAGCAGATAAGTTGCTGTGGCAAGCCCGCTGTTTGGCTGAGGAATGGCGCGGTTTATTCAAAGCTCATTTACGCATCGGTAAAGTTGCGACAGAATTGAGAAATGTGGTAGAATTAGAATCGGCAAATTTATTATTTTTAGGCTGCAATTCTCGCAACCACCCGCTGGTTAGGCAACTCGGCAAGAATTTTCCCTGCTGCGTGTTGGGGATTCCTGCCGCACTCAGCTATCCGATGGATTTGGGGCCCGAAGAAAGTTTGAGCAACTTGCAGTTGGCTACAGCTATGCCTGCACGTTAAACTTGTGGGAAATGGAAGCCTCTGAGGTGGGATTTTATAGCGCGAGCGAGTTAAGATCCCTGCGCGGTTGGTGCTTCTCTTGCTTCAAAAACGCTAGATTGATGAGTCTTATTAAGGGTTGTTGAATGCTTATCGGATCGCAGAAAGTTCATCAACTAATTTTATCCTGCCCCGGCAGACAGAGCGCAGGAGGCGATCGATAGAGCGTTTGTCATCCTCAGTCAAAGTCTCGTCAAAAATAGCCGCCAGCAAACCGTAGCGATCGGCTACAGTAATGTAGCCTCTATGATTCACTTCGGCAAACAACTCGCCCAAAGCAGATGGAATTAGGTTGACAGGGGTTTGCATTGCGATTGAGCCAGAACTCGGCGATCGCGCGATCGGTCTTTATCTGCATTAACAAAGATCGATCGCACTCTCTTATTCTCTCGGTCTATTGCCTTACAAGATGTGATAATAAACAGCACAATTTGTGATAATAAACGGCACAATTTGTGAACAATATCACATCCAATATTGCCAAATTATGCTACAACTTTATAGTTGTGTGCGCTCGCAAACACAGCAACTGCAAACTTAATTTTTGCTAAAGATTGTAAATCGGCAGTGCTTCCACCGGTTCAGCCAACTCAAACCCAAACACGCGGGAATAGAAATAGAATTCCCCATCAAGAGTTCTTTTAATATTTTCAGCGCGACGAAAACCGTGCTGTTCCCCTTCATAAGCAACGTAAGCAACCGGCAAACCTTTAGCTTTCAATATCTCTACCATCATTTCGGCTTGATTGGGCGGCACGACTTTATCTTCCAATCCTTGAAAGAAGATAACGGGACAAGATAAACCTTCGGCTGCATGAATGGGCGATCGAGCTACATACAAATCTTGGCGATCGGGATAAGGCCCGATCAATCCATCCAGATACCGCGCCTCAAACTTGTGAGTATCCCTTACCAAAGCTTCTAAATCGCTAACCCCATAATAGCTCGCACCAGCCTTAAACACATCGCGGAAAGTTAGAGCGCACAGAGTCGTGTAGCCCCCTGCACTGCCTCCGGCGATCGCCATTCTTTCGCCGTCTACTAAACCCTGTTCGGCTAAATATTTAGCACCATTAGCGCAGTCATCAACATCAACAATACCCCAACTATCTTGCAGCCTTCTTCTGTATTCGCGCCCGTAACCAGTGCTACCGCCGTAGTTGACATCAAGCACCGCAAAACCGCGACTCGTCCAATATTGAATTTTCAAATTCATGCTGCTAGAAGTAGCAGCAGTCGGGCCGCCGTGGCTTTTGACAACTAACGGCGGTTTTTCAGATTCAGGTGCAGCGAAGTCTTGGTTTTTCGGAGGATAGAAGAAGCCAAAAGCAGTCAAACCATTTTCGGTTGGAAATTCCAGCGGTTCCGGTACAGAAAGATAACCAGAATCGATGTTTAAATCGCTCGACTTTCGCAAAATTTTCCGTTGACTTGTGGCTAAATTTAGCTGTACAATAGCTGTAGATGCGATCGGCGAACCCGCCAGAAAAACTACAGTTTCTCCGCGCGCTTTGACCGAGGAAATATCAGTGTACGGCGTTTCAATATTTGTCAACTGTTTTGCAGTCAAATCGAGACTTCCTAGATGCCACTTACCTTGCTGAGTGTAGGTGCAAATAATTTTGCTTTCCGAGACAAAGGAATAGGTAGACATTCCAAAAACCCATTGGGGAAGTCCAAATTCAGCGGCCATTTCGCACAAAGGCTCTATTCCAGCCTCCCTGCTTGCTAAAGGGGCTTCTGTGCCTACTCTTGCCTCCCCCCTTAGCAAGGGGGGATTGAGGGGGGTGCGATCGGCTTCTGTGCCTGCTCTTGCCTCCCCCCTTAGCAAGGGGGGATTGAGGGGGGTGCGATCGGCTTCTGTGCCTACTCTTGCCTCCCCCCTTAGCAAGGGGGGATTGAGGGGGGTTCTATATAAATTCCACCAGTTAGACTTATCAGAAACAAAATATAAAACTCCATCTGGCGACCATTCCGGCTGAAAAATTGACTCATCAACCCCGCCCGCAACTAAATCTTTTTTGCCTAAAGAACCATCAGCATTAATTTCTGCAACCCACAATTCTGTGCCATCCCACGGCATATTTGGGTGGTTCCAACAAATCCAGGAAAGTTGAGAACCGTCAGGACTCAAACGAGGGGAAGCATAAAAATCGTTGCCCTGAGTTAAAATTTGAATATCTTCGCCGTTATCTAAATTAATACTAACAATTGTATTCACAGATTCGCCTTCACCTGCATTGTCTTCGCGCACACAAATTAAGCGATTTCTTGGTTTGTCAAAAATTACATCTGCGTAGCAACATTTAGCAGCAGGTGTCAAAGGTTCGGGCGGAGAATTTAATGTTTGACAATAAATTCTTTGGTCGGCAAAATGAGAGAAATAAACCACGCCATCAGAAACTGCAAAAGCAGCGCCACCGTATTCGTGGACGCGAGTGCGAACGTTGAACGGAGGCGGTGTTACGTCAGTTATTTTACCGTCGGGAGTCCGCCGCACGAGGACGCTTCTTCCTGCTTCCGATGGTCTTCCTTCTACCCAGTAAATATCATCGCCGTCGATCGCAATTTGTCCGAGTCCGACAGTTCCAGAAACAATTAAATCAGAGGTAATGGGGGATTTCCAAGAGCCGTAAGGTGATACTGCGTTCATATAGAATAGTTAATGATTTGTGGCTGAGTTTTTTTTTGCGAACCGCGAAGGCGCGAAGTACGCGAAGGAAGAGAAGAAAGAGAAAGAGAAAAAAATGGGTTGATTGATGGTTGAGATTTGTTATAGTTAAGTCTGTTGTGTTTGATGCACAAATAAATTTATATTAGTATTTTACCGGAATTCAGTCACCGAGGAAGCAGAATGTCGAAAAAGCTGGTACTCATGGATCACGACGGTGCAGTTGACGACTATCTCTCAGTCGTGTTGCTGATGACAATGGAGGAAGTGGAAACTCTGGGAGTAATCGTCACTCCGGCGGACTGCTACATTCAGCCAGCCGTGAGTGCAACCCGCAAAATCCTTGATTTGATGGGGTGTTCAGAGGTGCCAGTGGCGGCGAGTACGGTGCGGGGACTGAATCCATTTCCGGTGTTGTTTCGGCGAGATTCCTTTGCGTGCGATCGACTTCCCATTCTAAATGAAAAAGCAACCATTGACACACCGTTAAGATCGGAACCCGGACAAAACTTTATGGTGAGAGTTTTGCGAGATGCAAAGGAACCGGTCACATTAATGGTAACGGGGCCGCTAACAACTGTAGCGCAAGCTTTAGATATTGCGCCAGAAATTGAAAGCAAAATCAAAGAAATTGTGTGGATGGGAGGGGCGCTCAATGTTATAGGTAATGTTAGCAAAGATATGGAACCGGGACAAGATATGTCAGCGGAATGGAATGCTTACTGGGATCCGATCGCAATTGATAGAGTTTGGCAAACACAAATTCCGATTGTGATGTGTCCTTTAGATATCACCAATAATGTACCGCTGACTGTTGAATTTTCCAATCGCTTAGCCAGACAGCGCAAATATCCAATTTCCGATTTAGCAGGACAGTGTTATGCTTTAGCAATATCTCAAGATTACTATTTTTGGGATATTTTGGCAACGGCTTATTTGGCACATCCAGAATTTTACGAACTGCGAGAATGGGAAACCGAAATAGTTACCGAAGGTATCAGTCAAGGACGTACAAAAGTTAAAACAGGAGGGCGAAAGATTCAAGCGATGGATCGAGTAGATACCGAAAAGTTTTACAATTACATATTGCAACAGTGGGCGCGTTAAGCATAACAATATCTGGTAGAGGCGGGTTGTTAGCCAAAAATATCCCTACAAAACCCGCCCTAACTCAAATATTTACGCTATCTTCTCTTTCCTCTCTTTCCTCTCTTTCTCTGCGCCCTCTGCGCCCTCTGCGGTTAATCAAAAAAAATCTCATTCACAAATCCAACAAAATTGCGGTAAGCGGCGTGGACTCGGTTCGTCAATTGTCGATAGTGGAAAAAATCCGATGAAATTATCCTCAAAAAAATTCTGGATTGTTGCGTGTGTTTTGTACTTGTTAATTATTCTCAGTATCATGCTGGTAGCAGATATGGGAAAGTTAACTAACTTTCCTCTGGCTCATCCGCCTTATGACAAACTCGGACATTTTATTTTGTACGGAATAGCATCTTTTTTGTGCCATAGAGCAACTGGCAAAAAAATGATGATGGTGTTGAATTATCCAATTCCTTTCGGGCCAGCACTGTTTACTATTTTCACTGCTGGGGAAGAAATGCTGCAAGCGATTTTACCCAATCGTAGTGCTAGTATTGAAGATTTTTTAGCGAGTTTTGCTGGAATTTTAGTTTTTTATTGGATTGGGGAAGCTTGGGATAAAGAAAAAGGGAAGTGAGAGAGAAGTTATTAGTTATTGGTTATTAGTTATTAGTTATTGGTTATTAGTTATTAGTTATTAGTTATCATAAGATAAGGTATGTTGTTGGGCTTTAGCCCTCTTAGTTTAGTGGTTATATAAGCTGTTAGTCATGCCTCATCTTTTTGAGAAAGGCTATATTAGTCATTAGTTATCAGTCATTAGTTATTAGTCATTAGTTATCAGTCATTAGTTATCAGTCATCAGGAAGAGGGAAGAAGGAAAAAGAAGTTGAGTTTGTAGGGTGATATTCGGCGCATCGGTTGACGGGGGCGATCGACTATCGACTAATGTTCTGTTTATTTATTTTGACGCTCCCCGGCATACAGGCACGGGGATTCTTAGCCAAAGGATATTTTGGCATCAATAAAATGTGTTGGCGATCGTTCAATTAGTCTCTTCCAAAAAGGTTTGTACTCGACCGTTTGGTCTCAATACAACTCGAATTTTGGGGTTTTTTCCATGAGTAACGGCAGAAACAAACGGCTCGCCGACTAAGGGCATACTAGCCCGATCGATATAATCGGCCGCTGCTTTGCCCATCGGGACAATAGTTTGAATTGAGCCGTTTTCATCGATCTGGAGGCTGTATTCCAAGGTTTGTTCCATTCCTTCTGGTGGCTTCCAGCGTTCCTCAAAGTAGGTTCTAGCTTCTGAAACTTGAGGAATTGTATCAAATAAAGTGCGGTTTTTTTTGCTGGCGGTAGCCTCGTTGTTGTCCTCTGACTCTGCTTGCGGTTTAGTGTCCTCAAGGCGTGGGAGTTCGGTGCTGGGGGGGGAAATCGGCTGGGGGAGGGGGGGGAATGATTGCGGTGGGGGAACTGGCAATCGCGATGCAGATAGGGATGGCGGCAGGGGGGGCGGTACGGCGGGAGCTAGTCTCGGCGGTATGGGGGGTAGCAGGTAGGGTGCTTGGGGGGCGCCAATTGGGGGCCCTGCGGGATCGGGAATTGTGATGATTTGTCCTCCCCCGAGGGCTGGGGCGCTCTGTGATGCTGCGGGTGCGCTGCTGTTGGGGGGGAATAGCAGGGGTGGCTGCTGGATGGGGCTGGGTTTGTTGGTGCTTGGGGTTGGGGCTAGGGCGATTGGGGGCAAGCTGGGGCTGGGGGTGGCGGCGGCGGTGTTGATGGGCGGGGGCGGTAGGGGGGGTAAGCCTGGTGTGGCTGCGGCTGTTGGTGTTGCTGTTGGGGATGTGGTGGGGGATGTGGTGGGGGCGGGAACTGGGCTGGCGGTGGCGCCGGCAAGTATTTGGGGCTGCGGGAGTGCGGGGGTAAATTGTGGGTTGGTGGGGGCTGTGGTGGGGGCTGTGGCGGTTGTTGGGGAGGTGTTGGAGGACGATCGATCGAGCATTTTAACAATTCCCGTCGTCATTCCGACGCTGGCGACTAGGATTGCTGCGATATTCAACCATGGTAATGCTTTGGCTTCTGGGCGATCGCGGTTGAGGTTGGGGAGTGTCATGACTTCGGCGGCGCAGTCATCTAGTGCGGTGGCCAAGTCAAAGAGTTGGAGGGTACTCAAGTGTACTTCCGGCCCGGATTCGGCGGCGCTCAACGAGCCTAAAAACAAGTTGTGGGCGAGCAAGCCGCGGGGTTCTAGGCGGGGGGGAACTGGCAGGTAGGTAGTGTTTGGGGCTGCGGTTGCTAGTTCGGATGTGTTGGGGGGTCGATCGAATGTAACGACATTGCGCGCGACTTCTGGCGAGTCTGGGGCTGTGGTAAAACCTGTTTGGGAGTTGAGGTTGTTGTCCCAATCGCGGGCTTCGCCGAGGAAGTTTTGGACGTAGTTGGTGACTGCTTCGTGGAGGGTTTCGAGTTGCAGGCGATCGCCCCTGAGAGTAACGTGTTCGGTATCTGGTAGCCTGGGGTCATCAAGCCGCAACTCGAAATTTAAAGATTTAAACACGGGTTGGCCCGCCCAGCGAGACAGAGGCGAACTTTTGGCTGTAATTTCCAGCGTGCAAGTGGGGGGCGTGTAGCGTTTGAGAGCCATAGCAAGAAGACTGTATGTTATTTGTTATTTGTTATTTGTTATTTGTTAGTGGTTATTTGTTTGTTCTAATAATCAATAACCAATAACTAATGACTGGTGACTAATTTTTAGCACGGTCTAGGAGAGCCAGCCAGAGGCGCCGGTGGCCGCCGGGACTGCTGTAAAACAGCAAATCGATCAGGAGTTTCAGGGCCAAATTAGTTAGTTCTTTTGCCGATAAGCTTTCTGCATCTTCCATGCGATCGGCATAAGTGTTGCTGAACCTATCAATATAGTCTCCCAACAAAGCGACTGTGTGAGGTTCGCGGTTTTGCTCAGCCATTTGTTCCAGCAAAGCCACGGCGCGGCGGATTAAAGCTTGATGCTGTTTTGCCAAATTACAGCTTATCAAAACGAGCGATCGAGCTTCCTCCACATCCAGTTTTTTCCGTCCTCCCTGGCCTTTCCGCAGCGGGTTCGACTGTCGCAGCCGCCACAAAGCCACGCGATCGGCTACCATTGGCTCTAAATTCAGTTCGGCTGCTACCTTGAGCATGGCCTCTGAGCCAATTTCTGCCAGGGCTTCTAGGGCTAACAGCACTAAATCCAGTTGGGCTTTAATGTTGTCCAACTGGGTAGGTTCTGGTGCTTTTTGGGTCAATTCTTCCCAGTTGGGAGATGGGCCCGTTTCGTTTGTGGGAGCGGAGGGCTTTACAGTCGAGCGCATGGCTTGGGCACGGGAAATAAGACAGGTTGATGCAGGATATCGACAGTATGCAGTGCTTTTGGTTTGCGGCCGGACAAAAGCAGATTCTGTTAATTGGTCTCCATAACTCGTGGCTTTGATTCCGGCAATCCTAGTTGCTGGACGGATTTGCGAGTTGAAAGTTGCGGTTGCAAGTTCGATCGACAGCAACCAGAAAAACCCATAAATTTTTACCCCCAACTATCCTACGCCGCAGAGTGTCAGAAATCAAATCAGTGCTTTGAAACTACCGGGACTTGTGTAAATCCAAAGATCGAGACTAGCTCTGTCCAATGCTACTTATAGTCTGTCGCTACTTATAGTCTGTCAGATTATAGTTGTCGTTGCTTAATCTGGCGCAATCTATGGATATTACGGAGCAATTTGGTAAAAAAGTTAGACATTTCAGAAAGCTCAGAAATCTTTCCCAAGATCGGCTTGCAGAACTATCTGAATTACATCGTACTTATATTGGCTCAGTTGAACGAGGTGAAAGGAATATAACGCTGCTTAATGCCAGCAAAATAGCCAAGGCATTATCCGTTAGTTTAGCTGAACTGGTAACTGATGATGACTGAAAGAAAACTAGAGCAAATTTTAGCAAGATACCAAAATTCATTTACCGAGAAAGTTTACGCAGAAGAGAATGAAGAACACGATCTTTTAATGGATGTGTTTGGTATCTCTCCCATAATAAAAAAAGAAAATAGGCAATATTGGGGACGTGAGCTAGGTATGTGTTGGCAATTGTTAGTTACTGAAACGTGCAAAGCATATTGCAGTAGTTTTCAGCCAGCATTTAAAGTGGGAAGCGATGAGCCGTGCGATCTGATTGTTGATGGGTACGCGATAGATACAAAATATCGTATTGGCTCAGGAGATTCTGGAACACTGAAAAAGTTCAAATCCTATGGCCCACTACTTCGTACTTATAATTCAATACAGTTGACTTAAGAAAAATCTGACTTGCCCAAAATGGCTGTATTGCCAGAAAATCGTCAGATGAAATTCATCAAAAGCATTAAGTAAACCGTATTGAAATATAATCCACTTCATTAAGAGAAGAGTTTTGAACCACAGAGGGCGCAGAGGGCGCAGAGGGAAGAGTATTGCGAGGGTTTTGGATGTCGTAAAAAACCTTTTATCCCTCCCCTCTCTGTGTTCTCTGTGTTCTCTGCGGTAAAATCTTCTTAATATCTACTTCACCTCTTTATCATCCAAAAATCGTCAGATGAAATTAATCAAAAGCATTAAGTAAACCGTATTGACTTCTAATTACGAGCCAGTATTTTTAATACTTAGACAAGATAATTTGCCCGCTGCTATTACAGGCTGCCAAGTAGGGACTTGGAGAATTTACACTGGCGATGCTTCCTTTGAGTTTATACAAACAATAAGCGGCTTTGATTTAAAGTCATTTCTTACTGAAAAAGTGGGAGAATTCCCTGTATACCGCTGAAACTATCAAGGCGCTTGTTGATAATCTCTATGTAGTCAGGTACTATTTCAATACCAACATATTTAATCCCAAATTCTTGTGCAGCCAGTAATGTAGTTCCCGATCCTGCGAAAGGATCGATTAGAATAGAATTTTCCAAACGCGGTACAAATATTTCAACTAGCTTTCTCATGAGAGCGATCGGTTTTACTGTGCAATGGACGTTAAACTCCTCGGTTTTCTCGCGCTGTATACCTTCTAAAATATTAGACTGAAAACCACCGAACCGATCTTTAGTATAAAATAGACCAGTACCATACTCTTGTAGAGTTTCTAAGTAATTATTGACCAGTGGTTTTTGAAGAACGCAGATTGCTTCCCATTCGTTCCTCAGACAACTGTGCCAACCATCCCATTTTTCAGGATTTTCATATCCTTTCTTCTCGAACTGTTGTTTGATATTGACACCTTTAGGGATACCACTGGATCTTTTATAAACAAGCATATCTCTCGCATAGAATCCAGCATTTTCAAGTGCTACTTGTACGTGAGCAACAGTTCGCGTGCTGTTGAAAACTAAAACTGTCGCACCCGGTTTGCAAATCCGAAAAAGCTGCTCGCCCCACTCAAAACACCACTTCTCATAATCCAGAGTGTTGTTACGATTCCTTTGATACCATTTTTCGTTTCTGACTCCACCTGCTAAACCACTGCCATAGGGAATGTTTTTAACAAGAGTTTTATTTCCCTTGCCATTGACTTTTTCAATACGCCTTTGAATTTCTGAGTCATCCCATTTATGACCAATAAATTCATAATTATAAGGTGGGTCAGTGATACACGCAGAAATATAATTTTCTGGCAATGCTTTCATCACTTCGCGACAGTCACCAACCAAAACTTCATTTGAGGGAGCTTTTTTCATGAGTCGGGCAGTTACTCAAGTGGGAAATCAATCTTCAATTATGCCACATTTGCAGTATATAGTGAATCTAAATGAGTCGTGAAACTCTCTTCTCTTTCCGAACTTCGCGTTCTTTGCGTCTTCGCGGTTCGTTTAAAACTGTTTTTCCACAACTCATTTACACTCCCTATAGGCAGTCCAAATCATAGGTTCATTGCAGCTTGTTTTGCTGCATACAAACATATAATTATGAGTCAACCGGAAATATAGCCTTTCTCAAAAAGATGAGGTATTACTGAGAGCTTGTATAACCGCCTAAACTAAGAGGGCTGAAGCCCAACAACATACCTCATCTTTCTGATAACCGCTATACCTAAATCCTGACTATTTCAAATAAACCAACGTCACGCCTCCACCTCCTTCTTTTTGACTGGCGAGCTCGAAGCGGGAAACCTGCGGGTGAGTAGCGAGGAATTCGTGAACTCCGCGCCGCAACTGTCCCGTACCTTTGCCGTGAATTATCCACAGCGCGCCGTATTCGACTGCTTTGGAGAGAGCTCTGTCGATTTCGATTTCGGCATCGGAGACTCTGGCGCCCCGGAGGTCGATCGAATTATTAGCAGTCCGAATGGCAATTTCGGGATTGGGTTTTGCTGGTTCCGACGCTGCTTGTTTAGCTTTGGCGGTAGCGGCTGCTTGAGCTGCCGCCTTGGCTAATTGAGCTTTGGTTTCCGGTTTTTGACCGTCGAGGGATTCAATTTCTGCCAGTTTGACCGTCATTTTCATAATCCCAAACCGCACGCTCAACTCTTCGTTAGCATCGGGGCCGCTGAGGACTTCGGCGGTTTGGCCCAGGCTGGGAATGCGGATGCGATCGCCCGTTTTTGGCATAAAACCCGGTTTTGGTTTCGCCGGTTGCTTCCGAGAGGGCAGGTGTTTTTGGGAAATTTGATTTAAGGTTTCTGTTGCCATTTGGGCATTTTGAGCCGTTTGGTCGCCCGCCTGCAAGCGACGAATAATTTGAGCAATTTCTGATTTTGCCGATCCTATTGCCTCATTTACTGCCACTTCCTGAGCTATTTTTAGTTCTCGCTCCCGCTCTTGCAAAGCCGCTGCTTTTTGAGAAACTTCCCTGTGCAGTTTTTCGGTTTGGTGCAGGAGTTGAGTTGCTTCTCTGGCTTTGGTTTCCTGTTTCCGGCGCTGGGCTTCTAGTCCTGCAATCACTTGATTGACATCTTGAGATGCTCCGCCGACATAGGTTTGAGCTTCATCGACTATGGATGCTAGCAAACCGAGTCTTTTAGCAATAGTTAGGGCGTTGGAACGTCCGGGAATTCCCCACAGCAAGCGATAGGTTGGCTGCATGGAATTGTCGTCAAATTCTACTGAGGCATTTTCAAAGCGGGCGTCTTGATATTTGAGGGCTTTGAGTTCGCCAAAGTGGGTAGTTGCGACTGTCAGCAGCGAATGTTGGGCGAGATATTGCAATAGGGCGATCGCCAATGCGCTACCTTCAGATGGGTCTGTCCCCGCTCCTACTTCGTCTAACAAAACTAAAGATTTGGGAATTGGGAATTGGGCATCGGGCATGGGGAATTGGGCATGGGGAATTGGGAATTGGGCATCGGGCATGGGGAATTGGGCATTGGGAATTGGGGATTCGGAGTTTTCTTCCCCTTCTTCTGCTCTTTCTGCTTGCCTTTCTCCTTCTTTTTCTCCTGTTTTCAATACTTCTAAAATACGGCTGATGCGACGGATGTGACCGCTGAAAGTAGACAAACTTTGCTGCAAAGATTGTTCGTCACCAATATCGGCAAGAATATTGTCGAACCAAGGCAATTCTACGGGTTCGCGGGCGGCGACAAACATTCCGGCTTTGGCCATTAAAGCTGCCAATCCCAAGGTTTTGAGGGTGACAGTTTTGCCGCCGGTGTTCGGGCCGGTGATGGCGACGACGCGGATCTGGGGGCTGATGGTTAAATCGACGGGTACGACTGCAAAGCCTTGTTCGTGTTGTTGCTGCCAAACTAATAGGGGATGGCGCAATTGACGGAGGGTAATTGGCGATCGCAGATTCCGAATTAATACTTGGCTTTTTTCTGGTTGTTCGTCATCTATATTTTCATCACCCGAATTTTCATCATCTAATTTTTCTGTATTTTTTAGTGCTAATTCTGGCTCTCCCAATTCGATAAATTTCGGCGGGTTTGCTTGGAGCCAATAACCGTAGCGTGCTTTAGCCGCAGCTAAATCTAAAGTTGTTACTACCACCACCAATCTGTCTAAATCTGGTTTGACTGCTGCGACTTGCTCGGTGAGGGCGCGGAGGACTGCTTCTTCTTCGGCTTGTTCTTGCCTGAGCAACTGCCGCATTTGGTTGTTGAGATTGACTGTGTTGTGGGGTTCTACGTACAGTGTCGCGCCGCTGGCGGAGGAGTCGTGAACGATGCCCGGTATCGCATCTTTTTGGGGAGCTTTTACCGGAATCACAAAGCGCGAGCTTCTTTGAGTAATTACCTGTTCTTGAACGGCGTTGGATTGCCTCTGTAAAATTCCTTGCAATATTTGATAAATGCGATCGCGCAACTGTCGCATTTGCACTCGAATTCCTGCTAATTTAGGAGTGGCGCGATCGGCTACTTGAGCGCGATCGTCTATACAGCGATGGATTTCTTGCTCGATTTCGGGATAAGTCCGCAGTTGCGATGCCAGTTCTTTGAGCGTCGGCACATCGGGCGCAGAGTCAACAATCCGGCGCAATTGCCTTGCTCCGGCCAGGGTTGTAGCAATTGCGAGCAATTCTTCGCCCCCGAGCAAACCTTGAAGTTCGGCTCGTTGCAGGGCAGAGCCGATGTCTTGGATTCCTTCAAAACTCAAAGCACCGCCAGGGCGGCTTTCTAACTGGTAAGCTTCCTGAGTTTGGGCCTTGAGTTCGGCTGTTTGAGCTTGAGTTGCTGGGATTTGGAGGTCGAGGGCGGCCGCGACGCCGAGTTTAGTAGCAGCGAAGGTAGCCAAGTGCTGACACAGGCGCGGCCATTCTAATAGTTCTAGTGTTTCGGATTGAATCAAAGTTGAGGTGGTGTTGGTGATTGGCATTCCCAGGCGCTGACCGAGAAGGTTGATTTGACGATACTATTAATTAATTTTAAAGTTTTTTATGGTTTCCGGGCGCAACTTGAGAAAGTATCTGGGATAACCGTCAGTATATTTTCCATTTTTGGATTTGAGATTTGAGATTTATTGCACAGGTGAATCTGCGAACTTTAACGGGGTCTAAATTTGTGGGATCTCCACGACTCCTGTCGGGGGCTGGTATCTGTTTGCGGGCGGGTGACAAATTAGCAAGGCGAGAATTTGTATTTTTGGGTTCGCCGTCTCAAATTATACATTCTACTGATACCTGTTTGGCAAAACGATGCAACTGTAGGCCCGCAATCCAAATCATTATCCAGTAAGTCCTGCCAAATCTCAAATCTCCAATCTAAAATCTCAAATGGTATGAGCATTTTTGCTGTTGAGGGAGCTAGCATCTACTGTTTTTTGCTGGGATTAAACTATTTTGTTTTAAATATGTCCGGGTAATTGTGGCGGTTGTATCCTAAAGAGAAAGTTGTGGAGCTGGTGTTATGGCAAAAATTCTGACGATCGCAGATAGTGTGACTTGGGAAGTCGTCCAAGAGTTACTGGAAAAGGAGGGACATCAGCTAAAAGTCGCTTCCGACGGCAAAGATGGTTTTGATATGGCGAGGGAATTCTCCCCGGATGCGATCGTTTGCGATGGGACTTTGCCTCAAATTCACTGGTTGGAGGTGTGTCGGCTGGTGAAAGCCGATTCCCTACGGGATAGCTTCGCTTCACGAGAATTGAGTACAGGCTATTTTTTGCTGCTGATAACACCCGAGCAATTTGCAGAAGTTCAAGAATTGGACGCGCGGGTTGACGATTTTGTGTTGAAACCGATAGTGAAGCAAGAATTTTTGGGGAGGCTGCGGGCGGGATTGCGCGAGCGCGAGTTGAGGCTAGAGTTGGCACGAACTCAGCAAGAATTGCAACTGTCGCGCGATCGATCGCTGGAAAGTGAAAAGATGTCCAACTTGGGGGAATTAGTGTCTGGTATTGCCCACGAAATTAACAATCCAATTACTTTTATTTACAGCAATCTCACCCACGTCCAAAGTTACGCTACCGATTTAATTGAACTACTGCGATTGTATCAAAAACAGCTCGTCAATCCTGACGCGGAAATTATGCAAAAACAGCAAGATATGGATGTGGAATTCCTGCTCGACGACTTGTTGAAAATTGTGAGTTCCATGCGTACCGGGAGCGATCGCATCCGCCAAATAATCTTATCGGTACAGGATTTTTCCCGCAGCGATCGCTCTGGCTGGCAGTTATTCGATATTTCCGACGGTTTAGAAAACACTCTGTTGTTGTTGCAGCACCGCTTACCGGCACGGGAGGGAAGGCGGGATATCAAGGTGATGAAGGAATACGGAAATTTGCCGCAAGTTGAGTGTTACGCGGGTCAGCTCAATCAAGCTTTTCTGAATGTGATCGATCGCGCGATCGATGCTTTGGAAAAGTCGAGTCAAGAGTTGGAAGAGTCGGAATCAGTTAAATTTAAGCCTGTGATTTTGATTAGCACTCATGTAATCGACGGTCAGCGGATTGCGATTGAGATTGCTGATAACGATCTGGCAACTAGCGAAGATATCGCAGCCCAATTTTCCGATCAATTTTTGAGGGAGACGGCTGCGGAAAGTAGCAGCCTTTTCGGACTGGCTATCAGCTATCGGATAATTGTAGAGCAGCACAAAGGAGAGTTAAAGTGTTTTTCTGAGCCGGGGAAAGGTACTAAGTTTCGGATAGAAATCCCGCTCAGGCACAGTTAATCTTAAGGTACGTTGTTGGGCTTCAGCCCTCTTTCCTAATTTTATAAAGAGCGCTGAAGCGAACTACATACCTTTAGAAATTCCGCTGCGACACAGTTAATCTTAAGGTACGTTGTTGGGCTTCAGCCCTCTTTGAGATATATATGAAAGAGCGCTAAAGCGCAAGAACGTACCTTATTTGTTAATTGAGTTGAGCAATTAGCTGATTTCAGCGCTGTTTTTTTTAGATAAGCAAAGAGCGCTGAAGCGCAACAACGTACCTTGTACCTTATTTGTTAATTGAGTTGAGAAATTAGGTTATTTCAGCGCTTTTTCCTAATCTTATAAAGAGCGCCCAAGCGCAACAACGTACCTTATTTGTAATCGCACTGCTGTTGCAGCGGACACTCGTCGCAGCGGGGGTTTTTGGCAGTGCAAACCGCCGCCCCAAAGTCCAGCAATCCTAGATTCCAAGGCCCGACTTCCCGTTTGGGAGCGACTCTTTCTGCGGCTTCCCAAAGTTCGGGCGAGCGCGATTTTACCTTGCCGCCATCAAGCCCAAAAAAACGCTCCAAAATCCGAGCAACATTCGTATCGAGCACGGCTTTTGGCTGTCCGAAAGCATTAGCGCAAACCGATCGCGCAATGTACTTCCCAACTCCGGGAAGTTCCAGCAACTGAGCTTCAGTACGCGGTACATTTCCCTGATAATTTTCCAGGATCACCAGCACCGACTCCCGCAGCTTTTGCGCCCGAAAAAACAGACCCAAAGGCTGCAACAAACTAGCAACTTCTTCCACAGGCGCGATCGCCAGATCCTCCACAGTTGGATATCGACGGACAAATTCTTGATAAACCGGAGCAACGGTAGCAGCAGTAGTTTTTTGCAACAGCAACTCAGCTACTAAAATCGCGTAGGGGTCGCAGGTGCGGCGCCAAGGAAAATCGCGGAAATTCTCCTGGGCCCAAGCTTTCAGCCGGCGGCGGAACCACCGGACTTTCGCAGCGTTCAAATGCTTTGACCCAGATCCGACATCAGAATCAAAAACAGCGGCATTTAATGCAGGCATTTGATTTGTAATTTGGATAAATTGCCAAGTTTATATTTATATAATAGCAGATTTAAAGGATTTGTAAAAAACTCTTTTTCTTTCTCTTTCTCTGCGTACTCTGCGCTCTCTGCGGTTAATAAAAAAAATATTATCAACCACCAGTCATACCCAGAAACCTAGAAACAATATTAATTTCAAACAATGTCAAAATGTAAAATTTTGTATAGCAAACAGCACAACTGCCTAAAAATAGATCATGCTGGGTATTCAAGAGACTTCAATCGCCCGCAAAAACAAATTTAAATCAGGTAATAAAATGGTAGTAGCAGCACCTGTTCAATCCGGCAGTCAGTCAATTTTTCAAGCTCGTTACGACAACTTTATTGGCGGCAAGTGGGTAGCACCGGTGAAGGGGAAATACTCGGAAAACCTTTCTCCAATTACCGGAAAATCAATTTGTCAAATTCCCCGATCGAGCGCGGAGGATGTAGAATTGGCACTAGATGCCGCCCACGCCGCGAAAGACAAGTGGGGTAAGACTTCTCCCGCAGACAGGGCGCGGGTTTTGCACAAGATTGCCGATCGGATCGAAGAAAACCTCGATCGCCTCGCCATCGCCGAAACCTGGGACAACGGCAAACCAATTCGCGAAACCAGACTAGCAGACATCCCGCTGGCGATCGACCATTTCCGCTACTTCGCAAGCTGCATTCGGGCCCAAGAAGGGTCGATCGGCGAACTCGACGAAAACACCGTCGCCTACCACTTCCACGAACCCCTAGGCGTCATCGGACAAATCATCCCCTGGAACTTCCCAATCCTCATGGCTGCGTGGAAACTCGCCCCAGCCCTCGCCGCCGGCAACTGCGTTGTCCTCAAACCAGCAGGGCCAACCCCCGCATCCATCCTAGTATTGATGGAAATCATCGCCGACTTAGTACCGGATGGCGTCATCAACGTCGTCAACGGCCCCGGTGCCGAAATCGGCAAAACCCTCGCCACCAGCCCCCGAATTGCCAAAGTAGCCTTCACCGGTGAAACAACCACGGGCCGGCTAATTATGCAGTACGCCTCCCAAAACGTCATCCCCGTCACCCTAGAATTAGGCGGAAAATCGCCCAACATTTTCTTTGAGGATGTCTGCGCCCAAGATGACGATTTTCTCGACAAAGCAGTGGAAGGCTTTGTGATGTTTGCTTTCAACCAAGGCGAAGTTTGCACTTGTCCCTCGCGGGCGTTAATTCAGGAGTCAATTTACGATCGATTCATGGAAAAGGCGATCGATCGCATCCGCCAAATCAAACAAGACAACCCCCTAGATCCAACAACCGCCCTCGGCGCCCAAGTCTCCGTCAACCAGATGGAAAAAATCGCCGAATACGTCAAAATCGGGCGTGAAGAAGGCGCAGAATGCCTGATTGGCGGCGAAAGAAAAATCTTATCCGGCGACTTAAAAGACGGTTATTATTTCCAGCCGACAGTCTTCAAAGGAAACAACAAAATGCGAATTTTCCAAGAAGAAATCTTCGGCCCAGTATTAGCAGTCACCACCTTCAAAGACGAAGCCGAAGCCTTAGAAATTGCCAACGATACCCTCTACGGTTTAGGCGCCGGACTTTGGACGCGCGACATCAACACCGCCTACCGCATGGGCCGCACCATTCAAGCAGGCCGCGTGTGGACAAACTGCTATCATTTGTATCCCGCCCACGCAGCCTTCGGCGGCTACAAATCATCCGGTATCGGCCGCGAAAACCACAAAATGATGTTGGATCACTACCAACAAACCAAGAACTTATTAGTCAGCTACAGCCCGAAAGCATTAGGCTTCTTCTAAAAAGGTACGTAGTTGCGCTTCAGCGCTCTTAGATTATCTAAACAAGAGCGCCAAATCGAAAAAACCAAACCAATAACTTCTTCTAAAAAGGTACGTAGTTGCGCTTCAGCGCTCTTAGATTATCTAAAAAAAAGAGTGCTCAATCGCAACAACCAAACCAAGAACTTCTTCTAAAAAGGTACGTAGTTGCGCTTCAGCGCTCTTAGATCATCCAAAAAAAAGAGTGCTCGATCGAAAAAACCAAACCAAGAACTTCTTCTAAAAAGGTACGTAGTTGCGCTTCAGCGCTCTTAGATATACAAACAAGAGCGCTAAAGCGCAACTACGTACTTAATTACCATACAATAACTTCTCCCATGGAAACAATCCCCAAAGTCACAGCCACAGAAGCCGCCTTAAAACTAATAGAATACCTCAAAACCCAGCACGGAGAATTGATGTTTCACCAATCGGGCGGCTGCTGCGATGGTAGTTCTCCCATGTGCTATCCCAACGGGGAATTAATCGTCGGCGATGGCGATGTATTGCTGGGAAAACTAGACGGTTGTCCCTTTTATATTGCAGCACAGCAATACGAACATTGGCAGCACACGCAGTTAATCCTAGACGTAGTACAGGGGCCCGGAGGCAGCGATTTTTCCCTGGAAGGGCCCGAGGGAGAGCGTTTTATTACTCGTTCTCGCTTGTTTGTCAATGTTGGGTAACTCTGTTTAGCCTCTTGTTTGGACTAAAGAAATTTTATTTTAAATGAACCGCACCAGCGCCAGAGAACGCAGAGAAAGAGAACAGAGAGATATCTTATTGATGTTGACAATCTCGGCGTTTTTTGCTAGATGTACTTTGTTTAGGGCAAGCGCGTTTCCTCAATAAAGGAAAGCCCATCAAAAAAACCATTCTTAAAAACTTGAGTGCTGCGAACTCGATAATTTTCGTCTACTAAAGTAATTATTTCCACAAAGGTAATCAGGGTATTATCTTGAGTTTTATTTGACCGATAGCACATGGTATCCTGGCCCGCATCCCAGGCGATCGCCGAAAAATCAGAATAACTACCGGAAGACAGTTTCAGAATCCGTTCTTCAAACTCTCCTTGAAACTTAAGCTGGAGGCGAGAACCGTCTGAGTATTCATAATTGTTAACTTGATGGTACTGATTGCCTTGAATCCAGATGGTAAAATTAGCGAAGAAACTGCGATCGAAATGTCCGCGAGTATCGGTCTTAATAAACTCACCTTGCCAAGTGCCAATATGACGGGTAAAAATTTCCGGTACTTTCTCCAAATCGGGAAAACTCACAGGGGTAACTAAATTGTCACGAATTACAGGATTGTTACTCATTACTCGATCTCCAGTTTTTTGCGACACCTGATTTACTTAAAACTGATATCATCTCGGGTGAATTACAATAATAAAAGTTCGTAGTGCGGACTAAAGTCCGCAGCTTTTTGCGGACTGAAGTCCGCACTACGAACCCATTTTATTGCGGTCAATCGACCGGACATGATATGACGCAGAAATCTAGTTGATTTCATCATTAAACCACCTAGAGTTTGTTGAGCTGTACAGCATTTAATTAAATTGTAGATTTCAATTCCATCTCTCCCTCTCCCCATCTCCCTCTCTCCCCCTCTCCCCCTCTCTCTTTCTTAACGACGGCCAACTTTCTGACTAATTTCTCGGCTGCTGCGTTGATATTCGTGGACAATTGGGAGTCTTTCAGTTTGGAAGTTTTCCAGGGCTTCGGGAATATTCGCACTATTTGCGAGATGTTTTGCTAAATACAAACCATCTTCCCAACCGGAAGTCATTCCTCTGGCGCGTGTGGAACTTTTGGCGTGGGCTGCATCTCCAATTAAGATAACACGACCATCGTAGATTTTCGGCAGGGGGTCAATGTCATAAGAAAAACGACAGACAATATTTTCTAAAGGCGTTGATTCTATAATTTTTCGGGCATCTTCTGGGAGTTTTGCTAGTTCTTCGGGAGGAATGGTAATATTGGTAGGTTGCAGTTTCCCGATTTCAGATTCAGTGCGCTCTTTTTCAATAAAGAAACCCCAATGAGTGCGACCTCCACCGATGTGAAAGAAGTTGGCATAAATTCCCCTACCCCGTACATAAACAAAAAAGTTTCCTTCGGGACAGAAGCTGTTATCTTCGACTATTCCCCGCCAGACGACATCGCCTAAATAAAATAGTTCTACGTTAGGAACTATAAATTGACGGACTTTTGAGACAATGCCATCGGCACCAATTAATAGATCGCCTTCCCATTTTGTGCCATCTTTAAAGTGGGCGATCGCACTGTGGTCGGTTTGGGCGATCGATGCCAATTCTGCATTAAAATGAATGCACTCGGGGGGTAAGTCGTCAAGGATTGCTTCTAATATAGCTTTGCGGTGTACCAGCATTGCTGGGACTTCGCTTTCTTCGTAGGTGACGTGCTCGGAATTGATGACACCGCCGCGCAGGTTGCGAAACTCGAATAATTTAACTCGATCGCCCGAGTTGATAATTTTTTGGGTAATTTGAGCGTTGCCTTGATGCAGTGCTTCCATGCCTGCTTGCACGATCAGAATACCACAGCCATCGGTACGCGGATAGGATGCTTTTTCAAACAAGTCAACTTTAAACCCTTGTTGAATCAGCAAAATTGCCAGATAAGCTCCTGATGTTCCTGCGCCGATAATACCTATCCTGGTTTGGGACGGAACCATTTGTGCTTCTCCTGATTTAAAGATTGCGATCGCCCTCAAGTAATATTATAATTACATAAAATAAGATTTGGGCTAGGTCTGGATCGGCGATCCTCTTCGAGGTCTTCGCTAACGAGCTTTTGGCGATCGCCACAGGTTTCAAGCAGCCACTAAAATCAGTATTAGAAGTGAGCCAGGATTCATAATTAAGATTGTGTCAGCTCTAACGACCATATTGGTTCGATCGTTCGGACTTTAGTCCTAGGGAAAGAAGGACTAAAGTCCGAACGATCGAACCGTTGCCAGGATTAATAATTAAGATCGTGTCAGATATAACGACCATATTGTTTTGTAGTGAGGACTTTAGTCCTAGGGAAAGAAGGACTAAAGTCCGAACGATCGAACCGTTACAGATTGCTGTCAATCGACCGGACATAATATAATGGGTGAGTTGAAAATTATCGCACTCACAACTTAAGGCTGGTTTAAGCTTTAGGAGTGGTAATTAAAGCCAATTCAATTTTGTCATCAGGCTTTTGAGTAACTTTTGCGTCCAAACCTGGGCCAAAAAATTTACCTATTTTTTCTTGCTTTTCTTCCCAAAGTTCGATCGACAGCAGCGGCGAATAAAACTCTAGAATTAACGCATAAGCACCGTCAATATCAACTTCCCGCAAGCTTTGGAGGAGGGGGCGTTCCTCGTCTGTCGGGGCCATTCCCAAGCGTTCCAGAGCGTCATCTAAGTGGGCGGGTTGGCCGTAACGAAATCGGGTGATATCTTTGCGGACTTGGTTTTGAGTATCCGTAGCCTGACTTTCTCTCAACAGGAGAACTTCAGGAGAAGTCGGTTCGGTAAACTCCACTGGTTCGAGTTCGGCTGCTTTCAGGGCCAAACCTCCCAGCAACAGGGGAATTCCATAAAAAAAACCGGCTAGGTTGAGGGTAGCTTGGTCGGTGAAGTAGGCATAGAACCCGACTACTGCTAAAATACCGCCCACCACTAAGGCTAGGCTTGCTAAAGAAATTTTACGTAACATATTAGTGAGGTAAGTAGCTGGAATCAACAATATACTTTAATTATTATCGGGCAAGAAGTCTGGATAAATTTAGTTTTTTTGCCAAAATACCGTTCAAAACTGCTAGCATCTATGGGAGCGGGTTTTCTGTGCATCCACAATCTTGTCTGTAGCTTCAAAAAAATATCCCGCTTGGACTCGTCGCGACGCCACCGATAAAATCCGGTTAATTGGGCGCGGTTGGTTCCAGAAGGTAATCGAGATCGGCAGTATCATCAAAGTATAGAGAGCGGCGATCGCGATCGACGCTCTTGCCCTTTCAACTAATTTTAGGACGCCAGGAACTCCGAGGCTCAAGCCACGCTCGCTTGTAAGAAATTGCAAGCTGTTCCCATCGGACACCTTGTAAAAGGAGACGTTATTTAGGTCAGGAGACGGGCGAATGCGACGCTAGTTTTGGGCTCTGTCATCTGCAATTAAACAGTGTTGCAGGTCTAAAAAGCCTTGATAACCAGGTTGAAGCGAACATTACCCCCCTAAGGGAGGCTCCTGCCGGAACGAACATGATGCGATTGCGAGTTGTAAGATTTTGAGATGGTAATTGTCAAGCTCGAAAGTACAGTACAAGAGGACTAACTAAACCCTTACAACTCGCCCGGTGGTAATGGACAGATTCAAGGCGGTTGCAACCGCCGTGTCGTTTTTCTCTCAAGGCTAAAGCCACTCTCGTTTCCCACTTACCGAGTTTTTTTTATGATTAAAGACGAAGACAAACAGACTGCGGTCGCCAATAAGTCTGTTCTCGACCAGATTAACTCGCTCAAACGCGAAGATGAAAGGCTTTATAATATTTTAGCGATCGATGTCTGGGCTCTAGCCAAGACAATGGATGAATATCAACCTGGATTTTGGGCTGCTTTCATGAAAAACCGCGAAAAGGCCCTGAAGCGATTTTTAGCTGAAATGATGAAAAACAAAGCCGCAGATAGCAAACGTCCGCCTTTTCTGCGCTGAAGTTTTGATGTACAATCAAACTATAACACAGACTAAAAAAACCAGATCGCGCTCATCACTTCTATATAAAAATAGTAAAGGATTGGCGCCGAAAGGCACGTCGGTGAATTAAGAATTCTCGTCTGTTCGCAGGGGGGAAAGTCAAATATTTTTGTTAATACTAGCCAAGGCAAAAAACAATGGATGTACAGACAATCAAAGAGCGCGTAGCAGAAATCGAAGTCAAGCGGGAATCCCTCGTGCGGCTGTTAGATCGATCGGACTTGGGAGCCCTGAGAATAGATGTCAGTCAGGCGATCGAGGAAATTGATGATTTGTTAGAAGAATTCAAACGCACTTTTGACAGTTGACAGTTGTTAGTTGACAGTTGGCAGTTGTTAGTTGACAGTTGACAGTTGACAGTTGACAGTTGACAGTTGACAGTTGTTAGTAGTGATTAGTAACGGACGTGTCAATTATTGACTAAATACGGTAAAAAACCGGGTTTCTACCAGTTTTGGTTGAGTAACGATAAATCTCGGAAGAAACCCGGTTTCTGAACTCGGTGCGGGTAGGTAAGAAACCGGGTTTCTACGAGTTTTGGGTTGAGTAACGATAAATCTCGGAAGAAACCCGGTTTCTGAACTCGGCGCGCGCATCCTACCATACTTGTCAACAGTCAACAGTCAACTGCCAACAGTCAACAGTCAACAGTCAACAGTCAACAGACTAATTCATCGCCATATCCATCAAAATCTGTTGAGAGCTCACTTCCGGGTTATTAGCAGGCGGGCGTCGCTGAGAATAGTGTCCCCCAGGCTGCAAATCCCAAGCTTGACGGTTGTCCGCCAGCATCACACCTAAAATTTCTTGCAATTCCATTACTATAGTCGGATCTTCCACTTGGACGATCGCCTCAACCCGCCTGCTAAGATTGCGCTGCATCCAGTCAGCAGAACCAATATACACCTCTTCGCTGCCACGGTTGAAAAAATAAAACATCCGCGAATGCTCTAAAAAGCGGCCGATAATACTGATAACTCTGATATTGTCGCTAACACCCTCAACGCCCGGACGCAAACAGCAAATCCCGCGAATAATCAAATCAATTTTAACTCCCGCTTGCGAAGCTTCGTACAAAGCAACAATAATTTGAGGGTCAACTAAAGCATTCATTTTAGCGACAATCCGGCCGCAGCTACCAGTGCCGCTTTCCGCATTCAAGCGGCATTCGTCGGCCTCGCGGCGGATTAATGCTAAAAAACGATCGCGCATATTGACAGGCGCCACCAACAATTTACGATAAGATAACTGCCGCGAATAACCGGTTAAATAATTAAACAAGTCTGTCAAATCCGCACCCAAATCCTCGCGACAACTCAACAAACCGACATCCGTATACAATCCTGCTGTTTTGGGATTGTAATTTCCCGTGCCGATGTGGACGTAGCGGCGAATGCAACCGTCCTCGCGGCGGACTACCATCACAACTTTGGTGTGGGTTTTGAGTCCCACCAAACCGTAAACGACGTGGACTCCCGCTTGTTCTAACTTGCGCGCCCAATTAATGTTATTTTCTTCATCAAACCGGGCTTTGAGCTCTACTAAAACAGCTACTTGCTTGCCGTTTTCCGCTGCTTGAATTAAGGCGCTGACGATCGGCGAATCACCAGAAGTGCGGTATAAAGTCATCTTAATCGCTAACACCGAGCGATCGTTCGCCGCCTCAGTAATAAACCGCTGCACAGTCGCTGCAAACGAGTGATAGGGATGGTGTAGCATGATATCCCCTCGACGGATGGCCGTAAAAATATCCTCACCATCCTCAACATCCAACATCGATTTGCCTAAAATCATTGGCGATTCCGAATTCCGCAAGCGTGGCGGCACCACCGGAGTCCAAGGCGGGTCTTTGAGTTCCGGCACAGGCAGCCCCACAAAAGACATCAAATCCTTGAGGCCTAGCAGCCCCTCCACGGCGTAAACATCCTGCTCGCCGAGTTCCAACTCATCCATCAGCATATCTCGCAGCGCAAGCGGCATAATCGCTGGAATTTCCATCCGTACCGCAGAACCTGTAAACCGGCGCTTGCGGAGTTCCTGTTCAATCGCCAGCAGCAAATCATCTGCTTCATCTTCCTCGACAGTCAAATCGGAATTGCGAGTAATCCGAAACGGGTGATATTCCTGAATATCCATCCCCGGAAACAAAGCCTCTAAATTGTGGGCGATTACCTGTTCTAAAGGTACCCCCGTCCACACAGGAGTTTTGCCCCTTTGCTGCCACTGCAAATCTGCCGGTAAGGGCAAAAATCTCGGCAAAACCTGGGGTACTTTAACCCGTGCAAACAATTCCTCGCGGGTGTCGGGATCTCTAACAACTACTGCTAAATTGAGGCTGAGATTGGAGAGGAATGGGAATGGGTGACTGGGGTCAACTGCTAGGGGAGTGAGTACGGGAAATACTTGTTCTTTGAAGTAACGGTGCAAGTAATTTCGTTGTTCTTGATTGAGGTCAATGTAGTCAAGAATGTGGATGCCGCTTGCTGCTAATTTGGGTCGCAGAGTTTGGTCAAAATAGGCGTGTTGCTGAGTCACCATCGGCAAAAGCCGCTTGTTGATGGCATCTAGCTGTTGTTGGGGCGTGCTGCCGTCGGAGGTCAATTTGCTGACTTTGGCTTCTACTTGCTGTCTGAGGGCTGCTACGCGCACCATGAAGTATTCGTCTAGGTTTGAGCTAAAAATAGCGAGAAATTTAAGTCTTTCGAGGAGGGGCGTGCGGGGGTCTAGGGCTTCGTGGAGCACGCGGTTGTTGAATTCTAACCAGCTTTGTTCTCGGTTGAAGTAGTATTGAGGGTCGCTGAGGTTGATTTCGGTGTAGGTTTTGGCTGGGGTCTTTTTTGGCTTGGACATGGTTTGCGGGGGTCTTGCGGGGAGGCTCGATCGTATCTTTACCATTAGTATCGCAGTAGTATTGGGGTAGCGGCGCAGTAGCGGGTGATTGAAATCGCGTTTAGACAGAGTAGGGGGCGATTGAAATCGGGCCGACACGAGACTTTACCCGACGGGAACGGGTTGGAAGGGCGATCGAGCTTTATGATTGATGATAGAATCTTGGCGTTGCTGAACTAGAGTATGATAAAATGATCGTCGGAGCGTCAAAAATCACACACATTTAAAAAAAATATTATGCAATGCCCGGAATGTCAGTCAACCCATATCAATAAAAATGGTCACAAAAAAGGCAAGCAGAATTATATTTGCGTTAGATGTAAAAGACAATTTATAAATGATTATCAGTTTCAAAAAGGATACTCGGAAGAAGTGAAACGCGAATGTCTAAAAATGTATGTTAATGGCATGGGTTTTCGAGCCATTGAAAGAGTCAACAATGTACATCATACTACAATTATTAATTGGGTAAAACAAGCTGGAGAAATCTTGCCAGATTGTTACACTCCAGAAAATACTCCCGGGAGCATCCCGCTTTTTAACTAAGCATAACTACTCATTTTAATCTCATTATTTAAATACGCACATCTGAGTCAGGGCTATTTCATTCTAGTTGAGTAGCTGATATGATAATAAACTATCTCCGTCATTCACAGGATCTGTTATGTCTCAAATTGCCATAGTCGAAGCCTTTGCAGACCTACCCGATACCCGTCGAAGAGCAGGGCAACGCCATCATCAAGCACTGTGTTTAGCCTTGTTTACCTTAGGTGTGGCTGCCGGAAATCGTGGATTTCTAGCGATTGGAGATTGGTTAAAAGCCCCGGAGCGAGCAATTAGTAACTTTATTTCAACCGCCTGCGGGGCGCTTACCCTCATACAGTACGATTCGGCGGACATTACTGCGGTTAGAGTATCAGACTTATTCTGGTTGTTTATCGAGGTTTTTTGGGATTCAACCTTTGAGAGGAGAAACGATTGCACTGGATAGGAAAGTATTACGTGGGTCCTATGAATGTCCCACTGACGACCCAACGGTCGATTCCCATCCAGCAATTATGCTGGTAACTGCCTACATTGTGGAACGTGGGTTGATTCTCGAACCCTATGAGGTAGATTCAAAAACGAATGAAATCACGGCAATCCCTGCTTTTATTGAGCAGATGGCACTCCCCGCGGTGTTGTGTTCGCCGGGGGATGCCATCAGCACCCAAAAAAAACTGCTCAGACCATAATTGATAGTAGCAATCATTACCTGGGCGCACTCAAAGGCAATCAATCTGGATTATTGACCGCAGTATCCGCCACATTTCAACCGCAAGAAACGTCATTCCAGATTAATAAAGGGCATGGATGGTAGGATTGAAAAACGTACCGTCAGCATCAGTCAAGACTTGACGGGAATTCCTGATTTTCCGGGACTAAAAACCTTAATTAGAGTTGAATCCGAACGCCATGTCTATCGAGCGAACATCATTGAATTCTCTACCGAAACTCGCTACTACGTCACCTCATTAACTGAAACAGCCGCTTGCCTTGCTCAAAGAATTCGAGGCTATTGGGGAGTCGAAAACAAAGTCCATTATGTCCGTGATGTCACCCGGCGTAGAAGATGCTTGTCGCATTCGCACCGTTGGACTCGTTCAGTCTTGGGCAATCGCACGAAACTTTGCTCTTAATTTGTATCGCGATCGTGGCTTTCAAAACATGGCTCAAGCTCAACGTCTCGCTGGCTTTAGTTGTAGCCCACATTCCGCAGATGTGGGTCGGATTTTTTTATCAGTTATAAAAACTGGGAAGCCAAACTATTTTGGGCTGAAATTATGCAGTGTTAGCGTCACAGAAGCTTGTTAAATTCAGCTAAATTAA
>NZ_JAHREU010000067.1:0-40698 GCF_020883145.1 Microcoleus sp. CAWBG27 | reverse complement strand
AACAGATTTAATTGCTTCAATTAAATTCATGGTTAATTCATTTCAGAAGGGATAGTCTACCCGGACAGGGCAGACTTGATTACCTGTTCTATCATACATTCCCCCCTGACAATTAATCCACCCTGCTTCTTAAGGGGGGTTAGGGGGGATCAAAGCCTTGAAAATCCACCCGAAATCTCTCACTTACCTCCAAATCTAGATCCCCCTAAATCCTCGACTACCTCCTGGGCTCCTACCCCCCCCAACCCCCCCCTTGCTAAGGGGGGGGCTAAAGAGAATACTCCAGTTTCTCCCTCACAAACCGAGACTTTGAACACTCCTGTCCCCCCCTTAGCAAGGGGGGTTAGGGGGGTTCTTTCCATCCTCAGCATCGAAAATCCCCACAGCGTAATTACCGATAAAAACGGCCAACCAAAAAGACTCGCCCCTCTTCCCGCCGCCGAAATCGAATCGGAAATTATTTGCCGAATGTTCGACAATTCCACCCGACTCGAAGAAGACGCAGCCACTCTCGAAGAAGTCGAAAGATTGTTGCAACAACCGCACAATATTTTTCACTTCACAGGCCACGGCAGCTATAATTTTGATACGCCCCTAGAATCGACTTTATACTTAAGCAACATCCACCGATTAACAGTCAGAGAAATTATCAAACATGACCTCAGCAACTACCAATTAATCTGCCTTCCCGCCTGCGAAACCGCATTGACAGACAAACAAACAATTATCGCCGAATATGTAGGATTAACTAGCGGTTTTATGCGCGCGGGAGTTGGCTGTGTCGTCAGTACCCTGTGGCCCATAGAATCCGGTGCGAGTACGTTATTAATGATTTATTTTTACCAACGGTGGCGAGAAGCCGGCGATTCTCTACCCGTCGCTTTAGCAAATGCTCAAAAATGGCTGCGAGAAGCCACCCGCGAGGATTTAGCCGTCTGGTATCAAGGGGAAATTGACAAGATTTCCGAAAACAGCGCCGAACTTTCTGAAGATGAATTTATGCTAAGCCGATTCTTTAAGAGGAATCGCCAAGCATTAGCTACAATGGAATTAGACCCACCCTATCAGCATCCCTATTACTGGGCTGCTTTCACCATCACCGGATTATGAAAGACTCGCAAGACGAAATTTTCAAAGCTTTTATTGTCGCCCTAGTCCAACAGACTGAACCTTTGCCCGCAGCCGTCCAATCAGAGTTCAATAAAATAGGTGAAACTCTAACAATTAGAGACATCGAGAGACTTGCTGAATTGCATCCACCTCTGCTAGTAGCATATGAAGAAGCTGACACTTGGTTAGCGAATCATAGTGGCCAACGCAACAAAGGATTAGATGTTCTACCGAATGCTGAATCTGAAATAAACAACACTACTAATATTGAAACTGATAACAGCGCTAGCGACATCAGCGATTTGACAAATTTACCAGAAATTATCGATCGCATCGAGGCAAAAGTCCAGCCGCGCGGCTTTAAAGCATTCCTCGGAAAAATTTTGCAAGCTGCGGACTCCGTGCAAGCAAGTCGAGATACAATCTTATTGTCGATCGCAGATGGTTTAGTTCATGAGTAACGAGAATTGGCTAATCTACCCGACTGTCGATTTGTTTGTCTACGATTTAGCAGACGGCATCGGGCAAAATGAGGACAAGATTAGCCAAAATCGCGCACAGTTTGGCAAAAAGATTCATGGCGACAAAATCTCTACGTCACAATTAGAAAGTCTCAAGCAAGCTGAAACAGAAACTGCTGAGTATATCGAATTACTGGGCGACAAAAAATTCGCAGCCTTTGAATCTCCCCTCGATGGCTACGCTTATCCCGTGAAAATCGGCGATACCTATGCGGCACAATTTGACTTGTCTGGAAAAATAGAACCCGACGCAGACAAGAAATTTGCACCGAAAGAAATCGACTGTTTGGAATGGCTGCAAAAACAGGTAATTTCCCGTGTCAATCCACCTGCGACAATTGGTCAAAGTTGGCTGGTTTGGGGACAATTAACTGCTGATGACCAAGATGCTTTAACAACTGCTAAAAATTGCTATACTAAATTGAATTTATTCCCCAATCCTAAATGGGAAAGAGACTTAAAAGCCGAGGGTAAATTTTTAGATGCAAATTTTTATGAGTTGTGGCTACCACCGGGAGACAGAGGTAATATTAGCCAAAATTATCATGTCTTAATTTGCTTGTTTCCTTACAATAACGGTCAAGCAATTGCCGAGATTAGCAAGACTATCGCTAAACTTTATGTAAATTTAATGCGATTGTTTGCCTACCGCAATAAGGTAATCTGGGCTTATACTCAAAGCCGCCAACTTAAGGCTGATTTGAAAGATGCTGCGCGGACGATTCAACAAATTGTTACTCAACTCCCGAATCAGGTGAATGCGCCGAAAGTTGATTTGAAGGAATTGCAGCAAAGTCTGGTTAATTCCTTGACAATTTTCTCGGTTTATGCTAATTATATCAGCAGATTGGAAGAGCAAGAAAATACAATCAAAACTAATCTGAAAAATTATCAGCGACGGTTGGAAACTATCGGTAAGGACATGGGAAATGATGCCGAAGCTTTTAAGTTTCTGTCCAGTTTCAGCGATTTTGCTGAGGAGAAGTATGTTTGGCAAGTGGAAGCTGATAATCGGAGTTTGAGTGCGGGTTTGAGGTTGTTGGAAAATGCCATTGAGACGATTGAAGGGATTATTGAGATTGAGAGGGCGAAGATCGATCGCACTTTGAATCTTACCATCGGCACTGTAGGCGTAGGAATTGCGACTAGCGGCGTAGCAGCCAGCGTCTATGCAGGCCAAATTAAACCTCCGCAAAATCCGATGGATGCGAATGCGGTTTTTGGGTTGAGTCTTGGTTTGGGAGTTGTAGCAGGTGCGTTGGGTGCGATCGCCCTAATCGCGATCGGCAAGAAACGGCGTTAAAATAGTTGTAGGATTTACGCATTTCTAATCAGGGAACCGATCCCCCCTAACCCCCCTTAGTAAGGGGGGGACAAGAGTTGTTCAAAGTCCCCCTTATTAAGGGGGATTTAGGGGGATCGAGACTTGGCTAGAAGCGATTGGAAACGGCGATTGAAATCGCTTCTACACAAACGAAGTCCGCCTGCGCGGACTGAAGAGAGAAGGGAGGGAATAAAATGACAACAGTTACTTTAAACTTAGATACTGTCGAATTAAGCGACGAACAGTTTTACCGTTTGTGCCAGATGAATCGAGATTGGCAATTTGAACGGACTGCTAAAGGAGAAATTATCATTATGTCACCAGTAGGCGGAGTCAGCGGCAATCGAGAAGCGGATTTAATTACAGATTTGGGATTGTGGAACCGTCAAACGCAGTTAGGGAGAGTCTTTAGTTCCTCAACAATTTTTCGACTGCCAAATAGTGGAGATAGATCTCCCGATGCTGCTTGGGTTAGTCTGGAAAGATGGGCTGCTTTAACTGATGAACAAAGAGAGAAGTTTCCGCCGATTTGTCCAGATTTTGTCATAGAATTGCGATCGCGAACAGACCCGCTAAAGCCGATTCAGGAGAAAATGCAGGAATATCTCAACAGCGGTTTGCGTTTGGGTTGGTTGATTAATCCTCAAGACGAACAAGTGGAAATTTATCGCGCTAATCGCGAGGTGGAGATTGTAGAATTTCCGGTTAGTTTGTCTGGCGAAGATGTGTTACCGGGATTTGTGTTGAATTGGCCGATGATTTGAATGAAAATTAGAAGAATCAGCGATTGGAGTCGGCGATTTCAATCGCCGACGCATCTTCAACCCACGGAGGTGGGTTTTGTCTGTGTAGCCGCGGTTTCCAACCGCCGGGGCTGTGTCGCCGCAATTTGTAACCGCCCAGGCGGTTTAAGCGCAATTTGCAACCGCCCAGGCTTCTGAAATTACCGAACTTAAGTCGTATACTCCGCATTAATCTTCACGTAGTCATAACTCAAATCGCATCCCCAAGCCTTCGCAAAACCGCTGCCATTCCCGACAGCAACCTGAATTAAAACCGTGTCTTCTTTTAGATATTCACCAGCAGCAGCAGCCTTCATATAATTACTCGCAGCAGATTTATCGAACTCCTTCGGCTGTCCGTTTTCCATCATCAAAAAATCTCCCAATTGAATCCGCAAATTCTCTTGTTCAAAAGCAACGCCCGCACGCCCCGCCGCCGCCGCAATTCTTCCCCAATTCGGATCGCGTCCAAAAATAGCAGCTTTCACCAAAGAAGAACCGACAATTGTTTTGGCAATTTTACTCGCAGAAACTTCGTCGGCGGCGCCGCTAACTTGCACTTCCACCAAACAAGTTGCACCTTCGCCGTCACGGGCGATCGCCTTTGCCAAATGCACGCATACTTCTGTTAGCATCGCTTCTAATTTTTCAGCATCCGCGCCCTTTTCTGTAATCGCCGGCGTGCGGGATTGGCCGTTAGTCAAAGCAATTAACGAATCGTTGGTACTGGTATCGCCGTCAACAGTAATTTGATTGAAACTTCTGTTTGCCGCCCGAGTCAGCATTTCTTGCCACAAATGTGACGACACTGCTGCATCACAAGTTACAAATGCGAGCATTGTTGCCATATTCGGGTGAATCATTCCCGAACCTTTGCAAATGCCGCCGATACGCACGGGACGATCGCCAAACATGGTTTCCAGGGCGATCGTTTTCGGCACTAAATCAGTCGTACAAATCGCCTTAGCAGCCGCATCAGAACCAGTTTCCGAGGCTTCAGCAACCAATCGCGGAATTCCCGCCCTCAGCGGTTCCATTTTAATCCGCTGCCCGATGACGCCAGTGGATGCCAAAAGAATGGATTCTGAAGGAATATTCAGCGCTTCGCCCAACAATTTCGCGCTTTCGAGGGCATCTGCTAAACCTAATTCGCCAGTAGCAGCATTTGCTTGTCCCGCATTGCACAAAATAGCTTTGGCGCTGGGTTTAGCTTGCAAGCGCTGGCGGCAGTAGTCCACGCAAGCAGCCCTGACTGTCGATGTAGTGAAGACTCCGGCGGCGATCGCATCCACCTCTGACAAAATTAAACTTAAATCCGGCAAGCCAGAAGGCTTCAAACCTGCTGTAATTCCCGAGGCTCGATATCCTCTCGGTGCTGTAACTCCGCCGCCAATTTCCTTCCAGTCCGACATGATGACCTCCCTAGAGCGTTCTATTCTATTGAGAGGGGATTATATCATTTTAGATTTTAGATTTTAAATTTTAGATTTTAGATTGCCAACAAATGACGAATCAATGAGTGTTTTTTTTCTTTTCATCATGCTCTGCCCGATGCGCGATCTCAAATTCCGTAGCATTATAATTATTAATCTCTATCTTCTCTCTCTGTGTCCTCTGTGGCCTCTGTGGTTAAATCATTCCGATTCAAAGAGAATGGGCTGAAACCTTAATTTATTGTCTCAGCTAAGCCCAATCAGAAGGGCTAAATTATACCTTCCCGGACTTTTAAAATATCCTCTAAGAGGGCTAAAGCCCAACAACGTACCCGATCTTTCTGAGAAAGCCTATATTTCAGTGTTTCTGTTTAATTAATTCCGTAAAATTAATCGCGACTTATTCTGTAGATATCTAACTCAAGAACAAGTCGCGACGGTTTTGTAACTGTCATTATTAATTTTTAGCTGGCAAACAACAGACTCGATTCAACTGTCTCGCTGTTGAAAAAACGAGTTATTTGCGCTCGACACTCGCCGCAGAACCAATATCTAAACCAACTTCAGCAGCCGCGCGGCTCAGCATAGATTCCTGACGGTTTTTGATGAGGTGTTGGTGGCGCATCATCAGGCTGCGCGCTTGTTGTTGAGTAGACATAACTGGTTTTCTCCAAATGTAGGAAATAGGTTTGCGGGCAATTGGGGAAATTGAGCTTTGCCTTAGCTCATGGTGGCGTTGCTGCGATCGTAACTGGCTTGAAGGCTGGGCTGCGGTTTGCCTTGAATGTGGCCCCAGTAGTGAGTATTTTCCATTCCGACTTCGCTGGCGCTGCGGTTGAGCATGGATTGCTGCCGGTTTTTCACCATTTGGTGGTGGCGCATCATCAGAGAGCGGGCTTGATTTTCGGTAGACATATCGGGTTCCTCCGTTTTGCTCGATCGATCTTGGGTTGTTTTTCTGTTCTTATTTATAACTATATCAGATAATTCTGTATCTAAAGCTACAAAATCAAGATTGTAATAAAACTTTACAATAAGGCGATAAGTGCGATCGAGAATGCGGGGAGTGCAGGAAAGCCGCGAAGTGCGATCGGCGCAGCTATCTCCTACAATCGACTGCTTGCAAAATAGGACGCTGCTCAAAGCCATCCCACAATTGTTTTTCTTGTGGGATGGCTTTGAGCAGCGTCCCAAAATTTGATTAAAAAGATTGAGCCAAGAAGTCTAATTGATGGCTGATATGGTGTCCGCTGATTAACTGCACTACGAACTGTTCGTAGTGCGGACTTCAGTCCGCAGCATTTTACGGACTGAAGTCCGCACTACAAACAATTTTTGTTATGGTAATCGACCGGACATGATATGACTACCCGCGAGGCTTAAAAAATATTAGAAAGTAACTTATAAAGTAAGCGAAAAATAGCTGTTGCCGCGATCGCCCCCAAAGCAGCCAACCATCCCACAAACAACACGCCCGTGATCGGAGAATTCGGATAAATCGTAACAGCGGCGCGCAAAGCCGGGAACAACCACAGTACAGCCAGAGTACCTGTGCTAATAATCAGCATCTCTGTTTGTTCGATCGCCCTGCGGTACTGGCCGAAAATTAGCCCCCCCACAATCATCCCCAACAATCCGATACTCACGCCTGGATTCGGTAGCAAACTCGTCAGGGCGATCGCCAGCAACCCCCCTTCAAAACCCGTAAACGCAGCCCCACCCAAAATATCCCAAATCGAAAAAGCCCTTCGCGGCGCCGATTGCAGGTTTCCCGGAGGAGTCGCCACCACAGGAGGCACAGGAGGCTGCTGAGTTGGTGGTAGCGGCTGAGTTGGTTGTTGGGGGGTCGGAGTGGGTAGGGGAGGCGGCTGCACGACCATCGTAGGCTGTTGAGAATTGTATTTCAGAGCAGCTTCCACCTCGATCGCCGATTGATAGCGCTGGCTGGGAGCGGGTAATAACATTCGATCGAGAACTTCAGCCAAACGCGGGCTTACCTGTACGTGCGATCGCCAATTCCACTCATTTTCATAACTATCAAACAATTCCGTCGGCTGCAAACCGCTGAGCAAAGTAATGCAAGTCACAGCCAAAGCATAAAAATCCGTTGCGGGATAAACCTCTTGTCCGTTCATCTGTTCGGGCGGAGCATAACCCAAAGAATAAATACCAGTCGAAGCCTTAGAAGCACCCGCAGTTTGCGTCACCTGTTTGACAGCCCCAAAATCTAATAAATAAAGCCGACCACTTTTAGCCCGCATAATATTAGCAGGCTTAATATCCCGGTGAATCGAACCGCGCGAGTGTACAAAATCGAGAACCTTCAAAATTTCCCGCAGCACCTCCATCGTTTCCGCTTCCGAAAACTTGCCTTTAACAACAAGTTCTTCCTCCAAATTGTGACCGTCAATAAATTCTTGAACCAGATAGAAAAACTGATCGTTTTTCCCAGGCTGCAAACTCGGAACAGTCAGCTCAAAAAACGCCAGCAAACTCGGAATTTGCGAATGTTCGTTTCCCAGTTCTTCCAGCACCGCCGCTTCCCGTTCAAACAGAGTTTGAGCGATTTTTAGCTGTGCCGGACTCAGATTTACCGACGGCTGCAAAAGTTTAGCAACGCACTGCCGCATCGCCGGAGTATAGCGGTCTCTGGCCAAAAATGCCGCCCCAAAACCGCCTTGACCTAACAACCTGACTGGCAAATAGCGACCGCTCAAAATTAGGGGCATTCCACAGGCCTTGCAATACCTTTGCTGCACCGTTTTCAGCAGGGAACTGTCATCGAGGTCGGAAAAATTGTTTTGAGGGCGCGGGCAGCCCGGGCGGGTGCAGTAAACTTCCATTTTGGTTTGCTAATTGGTCATAGGGCATCGGGCATTGGTCATTGGGCATTGGGCATTGGGCATTGGGCATTGGGCATTGGTAATTGGAAATTGGGCATTGGTCATCGGGCATTGGGAATTAGGAATTTGTCATCGGGTATTGGTAATTGGTTTAATTCCTAATTCTAGGTCGTTAAACTTTTTAATACTAATCCCAGTTTATTTTCCCCACTTTATCTAGTTTTGCTATTAGGTTTTGGTATCAAAAAAGCCAGTTACCGATTTGCGATTTCCGCTTCCCGATTCTCGATTCCCAATTTATCAATTTTACCAGGGATTATCAAACCAGATTTTAATCTCTCAACTAATCGCAAACTGGTAACTACCAGCGGCCTAAGAAATCAACTTCCCCCTGAGTTGGGAGTTCCTATTTCTATCAGTCCCAAATCCATGGTCGGAGGTTCTTTCTTTTCCTGGGTAGTCGAATAAGTAGCAAAAGAAGGCAAAATTTCATTGCTGAAAGCCTCTGCTGCTTTAGAACGGTAGCGGTTGGGGTTGTAAATCAGCGACAAAATTCGAGTTACCAAAACTTCATCCATTTTAGATTTGTGCAAGACGCCCATCATCAACTCTTTTTCGATCGCCGAAACCGACACAAAAGCAGCGCCCAACCCGGACTGAACAGCATTTTTAATGGCTTCGATGGAGTTTAGCTCCATCTCGATTTTCAGGCGGCGCGTGTCAATGCCGCAGCGAGTCAGTACCTGATCGATGACTTTGCGAATAGTAGACTGCGAATCGAGGGAAATAAACTGCAATTTATAAAGGTCTTCTTTTTGGATGCTTTCTTGTTGTACCATCGGGTGAGATGGAGGGAGAATTAGAGCCAGTTCGTCCTCAGCGTAAGGAACAATTTCTAAAGCTTCTACAAGTTCGGTAGGGATTTCTCCGCCCACAATTGCCAAATCGATTTGCCCGTTGGCGACACTCCACGCCGTGCGGCGGGTCGAATGCACGTGAAGCTGTACCGCTACATCGGGGTACTTTTGCCGAAACATCCCAATCATTCGGGGTAGCAAGTATGTACCCGTGGTTTGAGAAGCGCCGACAATCAAAGTACCGCCTTGGAGATTTTGCAAGTCTTCGAGAGCTCGACAAGTTTCTTGACAAAGCGATAAAATTTTCTCGCCGTAACTCAGCAGCAGGTGTCCGGCTTCGGTCAGTTGAGCCCGCCGCCCTCCCCTGTCAAACAGTGGCACGTCCAACTGTCTCTCTAGGTTCTGCACTTGCAAGCTAACTGCTGGCTGGGATACGTAGAGGCTGTCGGCGGCGCGTTTGAAGCTTCCTTCAGAGGCGATCGCCTTGAGAATGCGTAACTGGTCTAAAGTGAAAGGAAGGTCAGACATATATCTAAATTGTCAGTTGTCATTTGTCAGTTAACTGTTGACGGTTGACGGTTGACGGTTGACGGCAAACAGCAAACAGCGATCGATCGGCAAACAGTGAACAGTCAACAGCGAACAGCGAACAGTCAACAGTCAACAGCGAACAGCGAACAGCGAACAGTTAACTGACTGATAACCGCTGAATGCTCCTATAGATACTTTGTGACACAATTTGGCCACGAATCAATAACTTTTCTTAATATTTGCAATGACGATCGACTTAGCGCTTGACTCCCACTTAGTTATTCTCGGACTTTTATTTGGTTTTGCGATCGCCCACAGCGGTTTAGCAGCCCTGCGCCCGAAAGGTGAAAAGCTGATCGGGCCGAGACTTTACCGCGTTTTGTTTGCCCTTGTCAGTTTGCCGCTGGCGGTGATTTTGGTTGTCTACTTTTTCAACCACCGCTACGACGGCGTGCAGCTTTGGCAAGTACAGGGCGTGCCCGGAGTTAAACCAGTGGTTTGGATACTGTCGGCAATTTCCTTTCTGTTTCTGTACCCAGCAACCTTCAACCTTCTAGAAATTGCCGCCATCCAAAAGCCGGAAGTTCACCTCTACCAAGCCGGGATCATCCGCGTCACCCGTCACCCGCAAATGGTGGGACAGGTGATTTGGTGCGTGGCCCACACCCTCTGGATTGGCACTAGCTTTACCCTCGTCACTTCCATCGGTTTGATACTTCACCACCTATTCGGAGTGTGGCACGGCGACAGCCGGCTGCGGGCTCGTTTTGGCGAATCCTTTGAAACCATCAAATCTCAAACCTCAATTATTCCATTTTTGGCAATCCTGCAAAAGCGTCAAACCCTTGATTTGCTTGAGTTCCTGCGCCCTTCCTACCTAGGCGTAGTCATTTTTACAGGCCTGCTGTGGAAAATTCATCCTTTTCTGATGCGTGTCACTGCGAACATATACTGGTAGCATGATCCCTAGGATAGAAAAAAAATTATTAAATTTTGAGGGATCATGGTGTTGTCGGTTAGCGAACGCACTTTTGCACAAGAGGTATTTCAAGCCTCTACCCCCGTTTTAGTTCACTTTTGGGCGCCTTGGTGCGGTTTGTGCCGTGCGATCGACCCCACGCTTACAAGTTTTGAGACACAGTGGGCAGGAAAAGTCAAGCTCCTAGGGGTGAATGCCGATCAAAGTTTCAAATTGGCAAATACTTATCGGCTGACCAGTCTGCCCACACTGATTTTGTTTGAGGGCGATCGAGTTCTATTTAGATTTGAAAATTATCAAGGTCGCGAGGAACTGCGACGCACTCTGGATTCCTGGATGCTCGCCACTCAGAATGCTCCCCAAAGTCAACGCCTGCAACCGCAGCAAGTAGCCAACCGGTAACGGTTAAAAGGCATTCGGTTCCTATCTATCGAGAATTGGGGAATTACCCATTCGATCGGCAACCAGACATTTAAAGGTCGGCAAAAACCGGGTTTTTTTACGAAAATACCGCATCGAGCGCGAGGGTATTGTGTGGAAAAACCCGGTTTATTTATTCCTGGCCTGCCCCCAAAAATTGGAAATTTGTCAATCTATCTTTTGGCATAGATTTAAGGCGAACTAGATCGATCGCCAACACCAGCAGCAATTCTTAAGGATTGTCGATCGGCAATACTTAAGAATTGTAGAGAGTCTTTCTGCCCAGTCGCGCAAGCGTGTGTCACAATTATTAACAGTTTTGGCAATATCTAGTAGAAACTTTAAACTACCTATCAGTCATGGAACCGCTTTATCAATACGCCTGGCTGATTCCAGTCCTGCCACTGGCAGGCGCAATGCTAGTAGGTTTAGGCTTAATCACCTTTAACCAGGCAACCAACAAACTCCGACAAGCGAATGCGATTTTAATCCTTTCCACCCTCGGAGGGTCAGCGGTAATGTCTTTTGCATTGCTGTGGAGTCAACTACAGGGCCACGCACCCTACACCCGAACCATTCAGTGGGCCTCTGCTGGGGACTTCTCGCTGAACATGGGCTATATCATTGACCCCCTCACGTCGGTAATGCTGGCGATCGTCACCACGGTCGCCTTTTTGGTGATGATTTACACCGACGGCTACATGGCACACGATGACGGGTACGTGCGATTTTACGCCTACCTGAGCATCTTCAGCGCCTCAATGCTAGGTCTAGTAGTCAGCCCGAACATCGTTCAGATTTACATTTTCTGGGAACTGGTAGGTATGTGTTCGTACCTGCTAGTCGGATTTTGGTACGATCGCAAACCAGCAGCAGACGCCTGCCAAAAAGCCTTCGTCACCAACCGCGTCGGCGACTTCGGCTTGCTGCTGGGCATCCTCGGCATTTACTGGGCCACCGGCAGCTTTGAATTTGACGTGATGGGCGAACGGCTGCACTCCCTAGTCGAATCCGGTGCTTTGAGCGCAACTCTCGCAACCATCTTCGGAGTCCTGATATTTTTGGGCCCAGCAGCCAAATCAGCTCAATTCCCCCTCCACGTCTGGCTTCCAGACGCAATGGAAGGCCCGACACCAATTTCGGCCCTCATCCACGCCGCGACGATGGTAGCAGCCGGCGTCTTCCTGATCGCTCGGATGTACCCAGTATTTGAAGGACTGCCCGCAGTCATGAATTTGATCGCCTGCACCGGCTGTTTTACAGCATTCATGGGTGCCTCGATCGCAATTACCCAAAATGACATCAAAAAAGGCTTAGCCTACTCCACAATCTCCCAATTGGGCTACATGGTGATGGCAATGGGAGTCGGCGCATACAGTGCCGGACTCTTCCACCTAATGACCCACGCTTACTTCAAAGCAATGCTGTTCCTGTGCTCGGGTTCAGTCATTCACGGCATGGAAGATGTTGTCGGGCACAACCCCGCCCTCGCTCAAGACATGAGAGTCATGGGCGGCTTGCGGAAATATATGCCGATTACCGCTACTTGCTTTTTAATCGGAAACTTAGCAATCTGTGGCATTCCGCCCTTTGCTGGTTTTTGGTCAAAAGACGAAATCCTCGCCCAAGCTTTCCATGCAAATCCCGCTCTGTGGGCTGTGAGTTGGGTGACTGCCGGGATGACCGCGTTTTATATGTTTCGGATGTATTTCAGCACCTTTGAGGGCGAATTCCGGGGCAATGACAGCGCCATCAAGCAACAACTCCTGCAACCAGGGTTGGTCTTCGGCCCTGGAGCGATGAATATTAAGGAATTGGCCACTACTGGCGAAAGTCACGACGAGCATGACCATTTTCCTCACGAGTCTCCTCTGACAATGGCTCTGCCGTTAGTGTTGTTGGCTGTACCTTCTGTGTTTATCGGTTTTCTCGGTACGCCGTTTGCCAATTATTTCGAGCAGTTTGTGCGCGCTCCTGGCGAGTCTCTCGAAGAAGTTTTGGCACACGCCGCGAAGTTCGATTTGACGGAATTTCTAATCATGGGCGGCAGTTCTGTAGGTATTGCTTTGCTGGGCATTACTTTGGCTTCTCTGATGTATTTGAGCCGGAAAATCGACCCAAGTGCGATCGCCCAAAAAATCAAACCACTTTACGAGTTCTCCCTCAACAAGTGGTATCTCGACGATATCAACGAAGTTCTCTTCGTCAAAGGCAGCCGTCGTTTAGCGCGGCAAGTCATGGAAGTCGATTTGCGAGTTGTCGATGGTATCGTCAACTTGACAGGGTTTCTCACCCTAGTTAGCGGCGAAGGTTTGAAATACTTTGAAAACGGTCGCGCTCAATTTTATGCCCTGATTGTGTTTGTTGCAGTTCTGGGTTTTGCGATCGTTTCTGGAGTTGGTTAGATATGTAGGGAAACGGTATTGCCTGTTAGTTTCAACTTAAGGCAAAACCTACCGTATCTTTTGTTTGCCTCGAAGTCTAGATCCCCCCTAGCCCCCCTTAATAAGGGGGGAACAAGAGTACAGGGAAACGGTATTGCCTGTTAGTTTCAACTTAAGACAAAACCTACCGTATCTTTTGTTTGCCTCGAAGTCTAGATCCCCCCTAGCCCCCCTTAATAAGGGGGGAACAAGAGTATTCTGTCAAAGTCCCCCTTCTTAAGGGGGATTTAGGGGGATCGGATCTCGGCGATAAACAATAGATCCAAAGGTTTTTAGGGTTAATTTGATACGATGAAAGGCGTTGTCATGTCCCACTAGAAGATATTTTAAGGATTGCTCTTAGCTCAATAACTCAAAATTGACAATTAGCAAATAGAAATAAATCTTTAATTAAACTCAACTTTTGCGATCGCACAAATCGTCGCAAACATTACAAAAAGAATTGTTTCGTATAAAGAAAGTATAAAGTTTAGACCAAAATCGCCAAAATGTGTTTAAACCTAATAATTGATGGATAATTTTAAAACGCAATGGATACAGCTAACTTTCCCTGGTTAACAACAACAATTCTGTTTCCCATTGCTGCGTCCCTGCTAATTCCTTTGATTCCCGATAAGGATGGCAAGACGGTGCGGTGGTATGCACTAATTGTGGGTTTGATCGATTTTGCCCTACTTGTTTACGCTTTTTGCACTCAGTACGACTTCAGCAATCCCAACTTGCAACTCGTAGAAAGTTATGCTTGGTTGCCCCAACTCGATTTAAATTGGTCGGTGGGTGCTGACGGTTTGTCAATGCCGTTGATTTTGCTGACAGGTTTTATTACTACCCTGGCTACTTTAGCAGCTTGGCCAGTCACACTTAAACCAAAGCTATTTTACTTTTTGATGCTGACAATGTACGGCGGCCAAATCGCAGTTTTTGCCGTACAGGATATGTTGCTGTTTTTCCTGGTTTGGGAACTGGAATTAGTTCCGATTTACCTGATTTTGTCCATCTGGGGCGGCAAAAAGCGCCTCTACGCAGCAACTAAGTTTATCCTGTACACCGCAGGCGGTTCGCTGTTTATTTTGGTGGGCGCGCTGACGATGGCGTTTTACGGCGATACGGTGACTTTCGATATGCGGGCGATCGCAGCCAAAGAATTCGCCCCCAATGTAGAATTGCTCCTGTACACAGGATTTTTAATAGCCTACGGCGTCAAACTGCCAATTTTTCCCCTGCACACTTGGCTCCCCGACGCCCACGGCGAAGCAACCGCACCCGCCCATATGTTGCTAGCAGGAATTCTGCTAAAAATGGGCGGCTACGCCTTGCTGCGGATGAATGCCGGAATGCTCCCGGATGCTCACGCTGTATTCGCACCCATCTTAGTAATTTTGGGTGTAGTTAACATTGTTTACGCCGCCTTAACCTCCTTTGCTCAGCGCAATTTGAAGCGCAAAATTGCTTATTCTTCAATTTCCCACATGGGGTTTGTGCTGATTGGGATAGCTTCGTTTACCGATTTGGGAACGAGCGGCGCCATGCTGCAAATGGTTTCCCACGGTTTGATCGGGGCGAGTTTGTTCTTCATGGTAGGCTGCACTTACGATCGCACTCACACCCTCATGCTCGACGAAATGGGCGGAGTCGGCAAGAAAATGCGGAAAGTTTTCGCCATGTGGACAGCTTGTTCTATGGCTTCTTTGGCTTTGCCGGGAATGAGCGGTTTTGTAGCAGAATTGATGGTGTTTGTAGGTTTTGCAACCAGCGACGCTTACAATCCGGTGTTTAAGGTTTGCGTGGTATTTTTAGCGGCTGTCGGCGTAATTTTAACTCCGATTTATCTGCTGTCAATGCTGCGCGAAATCTTCTACGGCCCGGAAAACAAGGAATTGGCGGAACATGAAGAGTTGGTGGATGCGGAACCGCGAGAAGTGTTTATTATTGCGGCTTTGTTAGTGCCGATTATTGGCATTGGTTTGTATCCGAAGATGCTGACTCAGGTTTACGATGCGACTACTGCACAGTTGACTGCAAAGTTGCGGGATTCTGTGCCATCGCTAGTGGCTAAGGCTGCTGCGGATAAAACGGTGTCTTTGCGCGCACCTGCGATCGAGCCTAGCAAGTTGTGATTTAAACTGGATTTAGGAAGAAAACCCCCAAACCATATTTTTAAGAGGGTTTGGGGGTTTTCTATTTTGCTTTGGGCGATCGAGCTTATAGGATTTTTATGAGGGCTATAGTTAGGTGTACAATTATATGAAACTTGAAAGCCTAAAATGCTAAGATTAATCTCTTATAATAGGAGACAACTTTATGACTGAGGCAGTTAATGGATCAGAGCAATTTGTGTACAATATATGCACAAAGTCTTTCTTGTCACTATGGAGTTACATTAACCCCCAAGGAAAAAATTCAAGTAAGGAGTTGTGTGATGTATTAGTAATATGTGACCCTCATGTAATTGTAATAAGTGTTAAAGATATTCAACTTAAGAGTACAGAGAATCCAAGCGTTCATTGGAAGCGCTGGGAACGAAAAGCTATTGAAGAATCGATCAAGCAGATTAAGGGCGCTATCAAATGGCTTGATGGCTCAGAGTATGTTGTTAAGAAAGATGGCTCTCAAGGTTTAAAACTTCCGGCAAAATCTGAAAGGATTTACTACCGTGTAGCAGTGGCTTTTGGGGGTAAAAGAGAAGTTCCTATCACTTCTTCTGATGATAGCGATGATGAATTTTACCACGTCTTAGACGAACAATCATTCTTCTTACTTCTTCGTCACTTAGATACCATAAGTGACTTCGTTGATTATTTGAGTGAGAAAGAAAAATTCTTATCGAACACATCAGTTATTATCAATGGTGGCGAGGAAAACTTACTTGCAATTTACTTGCATAACGATCGCCAGTTTCCCTATGAAGTAGACGCGATCTTCCTTGAAGATGATCTCTGGGAGGGGGTGAGCAATCAACCTGAGTTCAAAGCAAAATTGCAAAAAGATGCGGAAAGCTATGTCTGGGATAAATTAATCGAAGTCTGGTGTGATGGCGGATTGGATAGGAAGAATTGGTTGGGACCAGATATGTCTGAGTCCGAACTCGAACTAGCCATTCGTGTCCTTGTTCGGGAAAACCGATTTTCAAGGAGGATTCTTGGTAGTGCTTTCAAAGATTTTCTTGAACTTAGTAAGGCGGGGCGTCTAGCCTCTCGATGTGTTCAATCATCATTAAGTAGGGTAGTATATGTCTTTTTTGCTTATGACAGTGACAGTACACTTGAAGATCGCAGAAATGAACTTCTCGGCAGATGTTGGGCTTCGCTTTGTCGATTTATCGAAAATTCTACGGTGATTGGTATCGGTTTAAATGTTCCAGGGGAGATACCTAGAAATGGGTATTCAAGCGATATAGTAATGTTGCAGCCACTAAACAATGAATGGTCGGAGGAAGATATGAAATGGGCACATTACTGTAGAGATGAACTAGGCTTTTTTAAGAGTTTTAATGAAATGCACATTCATGAAGCTGAGTATCCTACATCGGAGTAGTTTAAGCAGAAGCTTTGTAAGCCATTCTTGCATTATGTAATGCTTATCTTGCATCTACGCGTGATACCTAACAATTCAAATGCAGCAGACGATTGTAATCCCCTTGTGCTGAGTTTGATGTTGTCTGCCGCCGCTCATTTGAGGCGTTAGCTCGCGATCCCGATCGCAAAACCCAATACTTCAAAATTACCATTTGGTCGATCGTCCTCTTAGTTTCTAGCGTTTTCTGCGGAGAGTGCGATCTTTGGAAAGGGCGATCGAAGCGAATAAGTTGTCATTAGTCTTTACCCTTAATTATTCTTCCTTCTATACTTGCTAGAATAGAAGCGAATACTAACCGGACTGCAACTCATGCTAAAAACCATCGAAGGCATTTATCAGAATGGGCAGATTCAGCTAGCGGAGCTACCGCAAGATGTTAGCGATCGCTCTCAAGTTCTCGTCACCTTTCTCGATCCAAACAAAATAGATCCAATTAAACTGCGCCAACTGATCGATCAATTGGAAACAATTGCAGGTATTCAGCAAGGTTTCGAGGAACTCAACGCCGGACTTACTCGCCCCATCGAAAATTTTCTCCAAGAAATGCAGCATAAATATGACATTTAAGGTTAAAATTACCCCGATCGCCCTTCAATTCAATTTCATGAGAACATTCACTTGCCAAACAATCCCATGATAGTTCATCATGAGATTGATGATTGTTTCATTCTGATAACTCAGCTAATATGCGATCGCTCTTCTTGACTCTAGCTCTCATGTGTTTGGCCACCCCCGCTGTTGCCGCAACCTGCGAGGAAAGCTTTCAAAAAAAGGGAGACTTTCTCAATGGTGCCGCCTTTTCGGCGCGCGTTCAGGTTGAGGGGTTATCGGTAGAGAAAGCATTTTCCCAATTGCGACCCATTTTGGCGCGCGAGAGCATCAGAACTATCAGCACCGATGTCAGTACAGGTGTCATGAAAGCCGAAAATCCCGCAACAGCATTTCAGCGTGCTTTGCCGATCGATGTTTTTGCATCAGCCGACGGAAATCTATTAACTGTCGAGATGATTTTTACTCTTCCCAGTGGCGTGACTGCAAGTAGGGACACCGTGAAGGGATACTTGTGTGGTGCGCTAAATCAATTGTTACCAAAAAATAAGTAATTTCTAGTCCGATCGTGATTTTTGTGCAGCCCCAAGAAATTGTTCGCATCTTAGAAAATCTTGGGGTTTTAGAGGTTCGTCTTTGATACTCAAATCCCACAATCTCAAACCCACGGATCGAGCTTAAATTCTGCCTCTAAAAAATCAATAAAACAAGTTATTTTTCCCGGATAAAAACGGCTGCGACGATATACCCCATTAATTGGCAACGGAGTCGGCTGATAATCCTCCAACACCACCTTGAGATCGCCCCGGTAAATCTCATCACCAAACATCCAGACTGGCGCGACAGCAATGCCCAAACCCGATAACACTGCTGCTCGAATCGCCACAGAACTATTAGTTTGAAAACAACCCCCAACTTGCACCTTGATAGTGCCATCTGTTCCTTGAAAATGCCATTCATTGCCTGTTGACAGATGCGTATAGACAATACAATCACGATCCACTAAATCATCCGGTGTTTGAGGTTCTCCTGCTTGCTCAAAATAGCCTCTTGTTGCTACTGTGACGCGGCGAGTCGTGCCGATGTGATGGCTAATCAGGGAACTATCGGGACGATTACCAATGCGGATCAACAGGTCTAATCCATTCTCTACAATATCCACAAAACTATCGGCCATCATCAGATCGATCTTGACATCGGGATAGCGTTTCATAAAGGCTTTTAAACGGGGGACAATCTGCATTTCCCCAAACAGCACGGGACAGCCCAATCGCAAAATACCTGTTGCTCGTTCTTTTCCTGTTAAACTGGCCTCCGCTTCGGCGACGGTTTCCAAAATTTGCTGACAGTATTGATAGTATCTTTTCCCCTCCTCAGTCAAACTCAAATTGGTAGTTGAACGAGTGATTAGTTGTACCCCCAGATATTTTTCCAGAGCGGCGATTTGCTTGCTAATTGTCGGTTGCGTCGTCTTTTGTTCCCGCGCTACGGCAGAAAAACTGTTCATTTCGATCGCCCGAACGAAAGTCTGCATACAGGCAATTCGATCCATACAGTACCTATTCCAAAATGGCATATAACATATTCTATTATGCCTCCTTCTCAAAAAAATCGAAATAGATGATGATATTCGCATCAACCATTCTCACCAAAAAACGAAAATGTTAAAACTCAAATCCCTCAGTCCTCTGTTCGCCACCCTTGCTATTGCTAGCGCTATCAGTGCGGGAGATATAGCTGTAAATAGCTTTTTGCCAAAATTCCAAAATACGGCAATAGCAGCCCCGGAAATAACGGTTCAGGAAAAGATCCAGATTATTACTAAAAGTAAAGGACAAGTTGGTAGTGGCGACCAATTGCGACGATTTTTCTATGGTGATTTATTACCATTAGGAGTACAACCCGGTGGAGCAGGCATGGTGGTCAATCTCTACAACAAGGCCAACAATGTTACCTTCTCTTACTGTGCAACCTATGATGTCGTTGTCGCTGTGAAACAAGGGAGAGTAGCGAGTTTTCCTGCCGCTGAAGTGAAGTAATTTGCCTGTTCCCTTGCTGAGTGTAAGTAAGGGAAAATTCCCGATATATATAATTGAATGGATATTTAACATGGAACTTCAAGACTTCTTTGCATTGTTACATCCGGCGATCGCCATTATTGTGGTTTTTCCCTTAATCGGCATTGTGGTGAATCGCGCCCTACTCACCCGCCAACGTCGCCTGCAAGTTGTCGGTGGCGAAAAAAGTAAAATTCCGCCAGTAGTAGGTTCCGAGCACGTAGCAATCGGTAGTTGGTTGAGCGGCTCAGTTGTAGGGGTTGCCCTACTGGGAATGGCCTATCCCATTTTTTCAAAAATGCTCAGTAACGACACCCTGAACAAAGAACCCTTTCGAGTCTTTTTTGTCATCGCCATTTTCCTGTTAAGCATTGCTTCTTTCACGCTACTATTTAAGGCAAAAGTTAAACTATGGCGAGGTATTTTTGCCACTTTAACTGGCATGGGATTGATTGTTTTAGGATTTCAACCCGAAATTTATCGTCGGGATAATGAATGGTTTATTTCCCATTATTATTACGGTATGACAGCGGCTTTATTGATGATTTTTTCAGTGGCTATCGTCCAAGATATTTATCAGGACAAACAAAATCGCTGGCGCACCGTTCATATCATTCTCAATTGTTTTGCTCTACTGCTTTTTATCGGTCAGGGAATGACTGGTGCAAGGGATTTACTAGAGATTCCCCTCCATTGGCAAGAACACTATATTTATCAATGTGATTTTACCAATAAAACCTGTCCTCAACCCAAATAAAACGGTGATTTGAAAATGATGAAATCAAGAGTTTTCCCCCTGGAAGCTGATGTGCGTTTCTCCGATGAATCTGCTATGGTGACTGAAATTATTAAGACTAAAAATGCTAGTATCGCTATTTGGGGAGTCAAGCCTGGGCAAATGGTAGAAGCTCATTGTCACCCGGATGGACAAGATACCTGGGTGATGCTACGGGGCACTTTGACGTATTATTTAGGCAATGGTCAAAGCCAAAGCTTGAATGCTGGTGAAGTTGCCATCGCAGAAAAAAATCAGATTCATGGGGCAGTGAATGACAATAGTGAAGATGCTGTGTTTATCTCCATTTATTCTGCTCCCCAAATTGGCTATGAAAAGGCATCACCTTAAACTAATTTAATGTAAAGTTGTATACTGTTTAAATGAGTCGTGAAACTCTCTTGTCTTTCGGTTCTTCGCGTTCTACCCTACGGGAACGGCTTCGCCGAACGCGTCTTCGCGGTTCGTTTAAAACTTTTGAATTATTGCCTGAATTCATGTTATAAAATCAACATCAATAAAGAGCATGAAAGTTGCCAACAAAGTGCATCTAATTTTAATGAGAGTTCCTGCCCCGATGTATCTTGGCATAGCTGTTTTGATTTTTGCAACTTCTAATTCTGTTACTAAAAGAATAGTTGAGATTGGTCAAAATCATGCGATCGATGGCAGAAATCCCATCTCACTGTGCAATGTTTTATTTGTGGGTAATATCTGTGCTTTGGGGTTAATGACTCTAATTTTTCATCAAGATTGGCAACCGCAGACTCTAAAAGCTCTGACTCGTAAAGATTGGATTAGTTTAACCATTACAGGTATTTTATCGGGGGCGATCGCTCCAGCGTTAATTTTTCAAGCCCTGGGACAGACAAATATTACTAATATCGTGTTAATTGGGCGTATCGAACCAATTTTAACCCTGGTGTTGGGTGTTTGGTTGTTGGGTTCGCGGGTCAATTCGTGGTCAATTGCAGGGTCTCTGATTTCCTTGGCTGGGGTGATAGTGACTGCTTTTTTAGGTACTTCAGGGCCGATGATGACGATGGCTGGATTTCAAATTGGCACCGGAGAATTTTTTGTGGCGATCGCCGCGATCATTGGTTCCATTGCTACCGTCGTTGGTAAACTGCAATTACAATCGATTCCCTTGGGAATTTTTACGATTTATCGCAATATTCTGGGGACGGTGATTTTTTTCCTATTGGCTAATCTTCTTTACGGGCCAAACCACTTTGCCGAAGTGTTATCTCCTTTTCTGTGGCAATGGATGATAGTTTATGCGGCAGTTATTGTCGTCATGGGTCAATTATGTTGGTTGGCGGGTTTAAAAAATGCGACTTCCACGGAACTGAATTTAGCCAGTTTATTGAACCCAATTGCAGCTATAATTATGGGATATTTAGTTTTAGGGGAAGCTCCTACTTTAGCTCAATATGTAGGGGGAAGTTTGTTGTTTGTGGGGATTGTCTTGGGTTTTGTTGGCAACCTATATGAGGCTCAAATAAATCGAGAATTAGTTAACCTCAATCCTCGCGATGCTATGGAAACTGCGATCGGTTTCCGGGGAGTTTAATGTTTTAAGGAAGAAGATTTTTATGAAACGCCGCTATTTCAACTTTGCTAGTATTACCTTTGTGTCAACAATTGCGATCGGCTGCATCAAAACCGCTGGCGATCGAACTGCTATTGCGTCATCCGGTACTTCTGAAACAATGCCAACGCCTGTGGCAGCTTCCCCTCCAACTGGGCCAGCGACATCACCCACAACGGCTAAAGCGACAAAAGTTCTAACTTCTGGCACTTTTGTCGATGGCGAACACCCCACCAAAGGCACTGCCCGCATTGTCCAGAAAGGGGATGAGCGCATTCTGGAACTCGATCGAGCATTTCAAACCTCAACGTCTGGTCCTGATTTGGTCGTGATTTTGCACAAATCGCCCGATGTCATTGGCTCGACAGTTCCCCCAGCCTATCCCATCAAGAAAGGGGACTATGTGTTCATCGCGCCACTCAAGTCATACAGCGGTGCTCAAAGCTATGTGATTCCTGCCAGCATCAACTCAGAAGATTTTGCTTCGGCGGCAATTTGGTGCCGTAAGTTCAATGCCACCTTTGGTGCTGCAAGACTTCAGCGATCGAGTTCCGCAAGGCTCTGACGGCTGTCGGGAAATAAGCCTAGGTATTGTAGTTTCCAAAACTCGATCGCAATACCCAATATTTCAAAATTACCATCCCACGGAGTTTGATATGATTCGCCCGATCGCGCCCGATGACACAACTGCATTAATCGCCTTAGCTGAGGCAACTGGACTGTTCGGGCCGCACGAAACCGAAGAACTCGCGCTAATGCTGGCAGACCACTTTGGCGGCGAAAATAGCCAAGACATCTGGCTCACCGACGATGACGGCGGGCTGGTGGGGGTCGCCTATGTTGCGCCGGAACGAATGACCGATGGGACGTGGAATCTATATCTGATCGCCGTCCACCCCGATCGTCAGCGGCAAGGACGCGGTGCAGCATTGCTAGCCCACGTCGAACAGATGTTATCGCAGCGTGGCGATCGCGTGCTACTTGTGGAAACGTCGGGACTGGAGAGCTTCGAGTACGTTCGAGCCTTCTATCGCAAGAGCGGTTACGACGAGGAAGCACGAATCCGCGAGTTCTACAAGGCGGGCGAGGACAAGATCGTTTTTCGTAAGGCTCTGGGGAAATAAGCCTGGGTATTGTAGTTTCCAAAACTCGATCGCAATACCCAATACTTCAAAATTACCATCCCACGGAGTTTGATATGATTCGCCCGATCGCGCCCGATGACACAACTGCATTAATCGCCTTAGCTGAGGCAACTGGACTGTTCGGGCCGCACGAAACCGAAGAACTCGCGCTAATGCTGGCAGACCACTTTGGCGGCGAAAATAGCCAAGACATCTGGCTCACCGACGATGACGACGGGCTGGTGGGGGTCGCCTATGTTGCGCCGGAACGAATGACCGATGGGACGCTGTAGTTGCGTCCCCTGTTCAGAAACCTGGCATCCCCGTTCAATCTCCTGAAAGCATTCGACTAAGACTCGTCCTGCGATCGCCATCTTCCTACAAAAAAGGCGATCGCACTCCTGTAAATTAACAGCGATCGCACTTTCTAAGTAAAGATAAGCGATGTCTACGACGGGCTTCGCCTACGCTCTCCCGTAAATAAATCAAACAAAAAGCGATCGCACTCAACGTGAGATTTCAGCATCAGTTTGCTTGCGGAGCCTTCTGGCGTACCTTGCTAATACATTTCCTTATCGCCGAGGTAATATATCTCAATAGAAGTTGTTCCATGTTCAATTTGCTTTACAAGAGAGTTAAATTTGTTTCCAGCGGACCAAGCTTCTGCTGCTTCACTCGCTAATGCTACAATCCCAAAACCAGGATCTCTTGGGCGAACTAGATCATTGATCCAGTAACAAGTTCGTAAATAATTGAGTTGGGCAGGAGTTGGTTTTCCACCAGGAATCAGCAAATAACGATGAGGCGGTAGCTTATCTCGGTTTTGAAGCTTACTGTCGCCATTTCTAACTTGGTTGATCAGTTTTCTAGAGTCATCCGTCCAACCTGGAAACTCTCCTTTATCTCCATTCAGGGTACCCTTCTTATGGGCAAGTTCAGACCATACAGATCCTTTATAGTTCTCTTTCTTTAAAAATTCGTTTTTGTCTTCAAGAGCAATTCTCCAAAGCACAAATTTACCAGCCATGTTTTTCCTCACTTAGTTTTCAGGAGTTTTTTCTTCCCACATCTATTAGACATCTCCAAAAAAGAATCTGAAACCCTTATCCCGTCTAAACAAAAACCTAATTTCTGGAGATGTCTCTTAGACGATTCCCAACCCCAATTCCGTAATTTTTCGACTTACACTCAAATTTTCTCCCCCAAAATCCACCCTCAACTCCCACAACCCTTCCGCCCCTTACCTTTGAGCAGCCGCAAAAAATTCTCAACTTCCCCACGATTCGGATACAACAACTGCTGGCTCAAAGCACTTTCATAAGCCTCGATCGCTCCCAACGTCAAATGGTCAACTAAGGGATGAAAATTGATGAGCGATCGCTCTCTGGCTCATGGCATTGTGGACATCGCATCGACAATTGAGAAGGTGCGTTACGCTTTGGCTAACGCACCCTACAAGATCAAGCGATCGCACTATTGAGTTAATTGGAACGCCCCAATATCAGCACTACCATCGACAGCACGACGAGGTTTACCTCGTTGGTCAGTTTCGGGGTCTGTGGGCAGTTTCTTTGGGTCACCAGCACGAATAGCTGGGCTATTAGGGAGAAGACGCATTGTTTGGGTGGGGCCACTGTTGTCACTCAATGAACTCAGAAGGGGGTCAATCGGGTTGTTAATTGTACCAACGATGTCTCCTTTAGTGCCAAATCCTGTACTATCCCCGCTGTTGCCAATCAGGTTGTAGCCGTTACTGGCAAATGAACCTGATACATCGGTACTCGGAGCAAATTGAGTTTGACCACCACTGATAATAGTATTCCGCACCGTGAATGAGCTAGATCCATTATGAATCACGCTGGAGCTAAATTTACTCGAATTATTGCTAATGGTACTGTAGATTACTGTGCTGGTGCCCAAGTTTGTGATGCCGCCGCTAAACCCACCCGAATTATCGCTGATCGTACTGTTAATTACTGTATTGGTGCCCAAGTTATTGATGCCGCCACCAAAAGTGCCAGCCGAATTACGGCTAATGGTACTGTTAATTACTGTAATGGTGCTATTGCTGTTATTAAAGATGCCGCCACCATCAGCGCCAGCTAAATTACGGCTAATGGTACTGTTATTTACTATGATGTTGCCTCCGTCATTATAGATGCCGCCGCCGCCACCAGAAGAGTTAGCCGAATTACTACTTATCGTACTTTTGTCTACCCTCATGGTGCCTCTGTCATTATAGATGCCGCCGCCAAAGCCAATTCCCGAATTATCGCTAATGGTACTGTTGTTTACCGTAAGGGTGCCAGTTGTATGATAAATACCGCCACCAAACCAAGTTCCTGAATTATCGCTGATGGTACTGTTGTTTACCATTAAGTTGCCATGGCTATAAATACCAGAGCCAGAGTGTGCTGAATTACCTGTAATGCTACTGTTATTTACCGTTAAGTCACCAGTGCTATCAATACCACCTCCCTCAGTATTATGAAGCGATCCAGAACTATTCAATGCAGAATTATTGCGAACAATACTGCTATCTAAGGTAAGTTTACCCAAGTTCTCGATTCCCCCTCCGTTTTTGCTTGTGACACGACCGGACTCTACAATCAATCCAGCAAGCGTCACCGCTGCTCCCGACTGAATCTTAAAAACCCGCGACGCATTATTTCCACTCACCGTTACCAAAGGCCTACCCGTCAGTGTATCTTGTGGAGCAATGATATCTAAACTATGAATAATATCCAGCTCTCCTAACTGCAAGGTAATAATCTGTGGTGTGGAGAATAAAGAACGGTCAAACTCAATCAAGTCTTTTTCAGAGTCAGCGTTGGCTTTATTGATCGCATCTCGCAAGGTGGTAACGCTAGGGTCATTCACTGCATCTTTAAGGCTATTCACCACAATTGTGGCTCTGGTAGGTGCTGGTTGTGCTAATATTTGACTCACGCTAGGATTAATAGCAGCAGGTTGTCCAGTGTTGGCATGAGCGGTATTAACAAACCCAAAAAGGCTGGTAGTAAAAGCTAATACTGTTGCCAGTACAATTAGAGCAATTCGTTTCATGGTTTTTTCCTTGGTCTCCTAAGAATTTAGGTCATTACACTATAAAGACTTTTCCCCACCTCAATTTGGGAATTTTTCGAGTTACAGCCAAATTTTCTCCCCCAAAATCCCCCCTAAACCCCCCAAACCCTTTCTCTCCTTACGTTTCATCCCCTTCAAAATCTTCTCAACTTCCCCACGAGTCGGATGCAACAACTCCTGACGCAAAGCACTCTCATAAGCCTCTATCGCTCCCAACGTCAAGTGGTCAACTAATGGATAAAAATTGATGAGCGATCACACTTCCAATACCGTATTGATCGCACTCCCGATAAATACATCAAACAAAAAGCGATGTCTACGACGGGCTACGCCTACGCATTATAAGATCCGTAATCGCATTAAATTGGGTGGGTTAAGCTGTCGCTGACCCACCCAATTTAATGATAATGATACCGATGGTGCGTTACACTTCGTTAACGCACCCTACAAGATTGGGCGATCGCACTACAAGATCAGGCGATCGCACCCAGTAGCAGGAGCATTAGGCACCTTCGCCACCACCTTCGCCACCACCTTCGCCACCACCTTCGCCACCACCTTCGCCACCACCTTCGCCACCACCTTCGCCACCACCTGGTCGATAAGGCTCTAATATGTATTGGACGGAAGATTCGTTGTAGGATATATTCCTCAAAATGAGTTGAGAGAATTGCCTTGTCTCTATTTGATATTCATCCGTACCTGTTGGACCCATCTCCGTAATTCTCTCAGTGGTTAGTTCACCTGTTCGAGTGTTTTGTAGTTGGGCACTTACTCTAGATGGAAAATTTAAGTCGCCTATCCATTTCAGCGTGTAAGATGAAAGAATTAATACTTCATGTGTTACTCTTTCATTTCTGCTTATAGATCCATTAGTCATAGTTCACTTTCTCCACGAATCTCGTTACCACCTAAATTCAGATCATGTGCAGCATCTGCATTACCATCCTAGGCACAGGCTGTTAATGTAACAATATTTAGCATTACCATCGCTACAATTAGTTTCATTGCTCTCAATTATTTTCATTGCTCTCAATATGTCCTTAATAACAAGTTCATGGGGTGAACACCAAATAATTCTTCATTTGTGGCTCACCCCCTCAAAGATATTTCAGTTAGTAAGGAAGCAGTGCTATTTTGTGATATGGGGTGTTATTCTCAACTGAGGTGGCTAGAAAAACCTTTCTAGAAAAACCTTTGAAACAAAGACTCAGCCGCAACACGATTTGCTATTTATCATGATGGTTGAGTAGCGTTCAACAATTATAAAGGTCACTTAGACTACCTGTCCTCGACACCTAACAAAATCGCACTGATCCGGTCAGTAATCAGAGTTAATTAGCCAAACAAAATCTCATCTAGGATTCTTGCATTTTGTTCATCCCAATGGTGGTCTTGGTCGTCTTGTTACTGTGTAGGTTACGGTAGCGTTGGCGCTGGACTTATTCCTCAAAATTAATTCATCGTGATTACCTGTATTTATGATATAAGTATCCTCTCCTCTTGGTATTATCCTCGACTCCTTCTCATCGGTTAAGGCAGTTGTTCTCGTATTTCGTAGTTGGGAAGTTACTATCGCTTGAAAATCGTAGTCTCCTTTCCATCTCATATCGTATGAGGTATCGGTCATTACTTCAAGTGTTTTCACGTCACCCCTGTCTAGAAACCCACGATACTCAGTCATTCTTCCTTGACGAGTCTCGTTAACACCTGAATCCAGCTCCTGTGGAGTCTGTGCATCCTGTGCATACGATGGTAATGCTACGGTTGTTACTGTAACAATAGTTACTATTACTATCGCTACAATTAGTTTCATTGCTCTCAACATAGTATGTCCTTGTTTACGAGGGTTTGAGTTGTAATTTCCTGAGTTGTTTGAGAAAGATAGGGGATAGTTAATCACTTAACTTTTGTGTTCCCTTTTCTCTTCCCACATCTCTTAGACGTTTCCCACCCCCAATTTCGGAATTTTTCGACTTACACTCAAATTTTCTCCCCAAAATCCACCCTCAACCCCCAGAACCCTTCCGCCCCTTACCTTTCAACCTCTTCAAACTCTTCTCGACCTCCCCACGATTCGGATACAACAACTGCTGACTCAAAGCACTTTCATAAGCCTGTATCGCCCCCAACCTATCCCCTAACCCCGCCAAGGCTCTCCCCAGCCAGTAATCAGCCATAGTCGGATTAAACTCCCTCAATTCCTGACATCCCTCACAAGCCACTTCCCACCATCGCTTACTAGCCGCAACATCCCCCAGCACTTGGTAACTCTCCCCCAACCAAACCGCAGCAGGTACTGATTGCAGATAACCCGCTGCTGGTAAAATATGCCATCCTTTCTCCAACGCCTCCACCGCTTCCCGATGTTTAAGAGCCAAAGCCAACACCCTTCCATGACAAAACCAAGCATCAGCTAACTGAGGCTGTAGTTGCGTCCCTTTTTCCGAAACCTGACACCCCCTTTCAACCTCTTTAAAGCATTCCACCAACACCCGCCCCGCGATCGCCCAAACACTCCAGCGTTGAGGAAAACGCTCAAGCATTTCTTCCACTATGGAAGCAAGGGTTATGTTATTCCCCTCTTTTGTTTGGAGAGTACCCTCGACCCCCTTTTTAAAGGGGAAAGTTAGAGGAAGAGAGGTCATTTTCACAAGAGGCAAAATCTCACACAAAGCCCGATAAATTTCACACTCATCAGGATACAGATGATAAGCTTTTAGCATCATTTCCGCCGCCCTCTGATATTCCCCCGTCTCAAACAAGCAGCGCCCATAGTAATACCAACCATGAGGATGATTCGGGTGTTGTGCGGTAAACTCTGCTAACACCTCCACACCTTCCTTCCAATCTCCTCGGAAAATGTGATAATATGCCAGAGATTTGTGAGCCTCTGCTCCATGAGGATACTGTCGCAGAGCAGAGGTAATCATCTTTTTCGTCTCCTTCCCCTCCTTCCCAGATACCAATCTCATCGCGCAACGCTCATTCAACTGTCGTTGAAGTACCCGGAAATCATCGGTAGCTAAGACTGTCAATTTATGCAACCGTCGCTGTGCTTCCTGAAGATTCCCCACTTTCATTAGGGCATCATAGCTATGAATTAAGGCGACAATATCATCGGGGTTGAGTGACAAAATCATCTCAAAGGCTGATAAAGCCCCAACAGGATTCTCTCTCCCCATCTGCAATTGTCCCAAAACCAGCCAGTTAGCTGCGTTATCTGGTTGTAGGTTAGCCGCAGTTTCCAACGCAGTGATGGCTTTTTTACTGTCACCTCGACAAATTGCGATCGCGCCGTTGATATATTGTTCTATCCCTTCATTGTCGCATAATGGTAAGGCACTCTGATAAACTGCGATCGCCTCAGCTTCCCTTCCCATTAGCTGCAAGACTTTCCCCAATTTCAACCACACATCTATTAATTGAGGTTGCCGCTCAATGACTTGGCGATACTCCTCAACCGCCCGCTCCCAGTTACCCATTACTGACAAGAGATTAGCTAATTCCAAGCGTTTCTTCCAGCCATAGGGATACTGCTCCACATACTGACTTAATGCGTTCAGCTTCTGCTCTTGTCTCGTTACCTTTTCTTCTAAGATTAGGTGAACATTCAACTCCACCCCAGAGGAGTGGGTGACTGGTACCAAGCAGGAAAAATTGTTTCCAGACATATTGCGCTTACTTGATAATTAAGAGAACAATCAAAGCGCCCCTTTTGTTGGGGGAATGGAGCTATTTTTTGGTAAATCGCGATTATTTCATCGGAGTGAAAACTTTCCACCCCGGGAGAGCCTTTTTTGTCCGGTGACTCGGAGGAATTTAACAGAGAATTGTCCAACCCTGACAAATATCTTGTCAAACGCTTTTGCAGAATTTTTCGCGCTTGTGAAATACGTTTGCAAAGGTTTTCGTAGGATAAACCTAGCTTTTGTACTATTTCAAGATAGGATTTTTCCGCAATGAAGTGTAGGATAAAAGGTTCGCTCAGTTTGGGGGGCAAATCCTCAATAGCGCGTTGGATTATCATTGCTAATTCGCGGCGTAAAGCGACAGTTTCAGGACTATGGGAGAGAGAAACCAGTCCCTCCTCCCCTTTTTCAATTATTACTTCCAAACTCTCAACCCTATCGCCCAACCTCTTATTTTCTCGATGTATATCCATACAGAGGTTATAAGTCAGTCGGGTCAACCAAGCTTTAAAGTTAGTGATGACACAAGTAGAATCTTGACTTTTCTCGAAGGCTTTGAGCATCGCTCGACTGAGTACCTCTTCGGCATTAGTCGCGTTTCCGTCCATCCACTTCAAACAGCAACGGTAAAGATAATCTCGGTGCTGGTTCCATTGTTGCCAAAAATTTGTGCTTGTATCTGACGAGCGATCCGACTGCTTTGAAATGCTAGATAATTGAGAACCTAATTTCATTTCTAATACCTAAACTCTGGCTGTAAGTTTCAAGTAATCTTGGAATTGTTCCGTCGAAGCTGCTTAGCACCTGGATCTAGCGAAATACCTTCAATATTCGTAAAACTCGCACAACTCTTTTACTCAAACCGACTTGCAACCAGTCTCGGATAAACTGTTGCGTGAAACCCAATGTAAAATCACCCAAAACCTTGGGGTTGTTTCTTTTTCTGCACTTTCCCAAAGCCATAACTATAGAACCAATTTAATATTTTGCGGGCGTTCGCTCGGCGCATTAGCATGGAATTTAATCCTAGCGGAAGTTTAACTTTAGTCGAAAAATTTTCCCCGTGTCAATCTGGCCGCAAAAACCAAAAGTTCGGTAGTTGGGTCAGTGCGACTCGATTTAGCCGCTTTTACGGTATTGAAATACTTGTATAATAGTATAAATAAATTTTACATTTGTCAAGTTAAAATTTGAATACGAACATCATATGTAAGCTGTCAAACATCTAAACTGCATTAACAATACTCCGGACAGTTTTTTGAGCAGCGACCCAAAGCCTCATTCTACCGTTAATATTTCACAGAGCCTGGAACCCAGAACCCCCATTCTACCGTTGGTCATTGAAAACTGTCCGGACTATTGCATTAACTAACCTTCCGACAGCATTGCTCCCATGTCCGGACAGGCGTTGGGCAAGGCATGGATGCTTTCGGCAGCAAGCATCTTTCCACATCACATAGTCCTTGCCATACAAGGAAATTTTGCGAGGTTTGTTTGCTGTCAGCATTGACTTATAGCCTTTCTCAAAAAGATGAGGTATGACAGACAGCTTACATAACCTCCCAGACAAAGAGGGCTCGCATCCGAACAACGTCCGCGAATATGAGAGCTAGATCCGCTATATGTGCCAACAACCAAGGCGCACCGGGAGGCATAATTACCTGTGGCGCGACTAATTATGGCAGATAATTATAGAGTGTTTAATTTGATACTTGATGCTGCGGAAGTCGATCGGCTAAACACTGTTTTTGAGAAATCCAGGGATTTAGATAAGTCGATCGGGCAATGCGACGATGAATACCACCAGTGAGTGGGTTGCGAAAATTAATTGATATGACGAGGCAGAAACACATAAAAGGTATATCATAACCTTAAACCGGATCATTTCTTCCCCAAGGATATGTTCTACTGCTCGAATCCAAGGTGCTCTAATCCTTTCAATCCCGACAAATCTAAATTTTGTCAAAGTTGCGGCCAGGCCGACCTCACGCCTCTATTCAGGAACCGCTACCGCGTGATTCGACTGTTGGGGGAGGGGGGATTTGGCAGAACTTATGAAGCGGTAGATATCGATCGCATGGACGATCCCTGCGTCATCAAGCAGTTTATGCCCCAAGTTCAGGGAACATCAGCACTTGAAAAGGCTACAGAACTGTTTAAGCAAGAAGCGAAACGACTTTACGAACTCGGCGAACATCCCCAAATTCCTCGATTAATTGCTTATTTTGAACAAGACAAGCGACTTTATTTAGTACAAGAATTGATTGAGGGGCAAAACTTACTGGCTGAATTAACTCAGCAGGGAGTTTTTAGTGAAGAAAAAATTTGGCAGTTGCTGGCAGATATTTTGCCGATTCTGAAATTTGTGCACGATCGCAATGTCATTCACCGAGACATCAAACTTGAGAATATCATCCGCCGCCGCACCTCCCCCAATCCATCTCTAAATGCGGCAAATTTTAGCAATTCCGCTTTTCGCAGGGGAGCACGGCGAGAGTTAGTTTTAATTGATTTCGGCGTTTCAAAACAAGTGACTGGCTCGCTGATGAGCCAAGTAGGTACGACGGTAGGAACCCCCGGATATTCGCCGGTGGAACAAATGCGAGGTCAAGTTTTCCCCGGAAGCGATTTGTACAGTTTGGGGATAACTTGCCTGAGGCTGCTAACTCAATGTTTGCCAAAAGCTGACGGTTCCGATGACCTTTACGATCCGATAAATGGCGGCTGGATTTGGAGAGAAAGGTTGCCCGCAGGTACAAAAATCAGCAGCGAGTTGACAACAATTTTAGATAAATTAATTCAAGATTATCTCAAAAATAGATATCAATCTGCTGATGAAGTTATTAAAGCTTTAAATCTCTATTCTTTACCTCCGCAACCCCATTTTGTCAAGGCGGGACAACTTGCTTTAAATTCTTCTCAGACCAAGGCAGCCCTACCTCCCCTCAATGCTTATCTAACCGAGGGAGGAAAACTTGCTATCAATACCCCGCTCAATCACAGCCCGCAAGTCAATAGCAATATCTCTGTGAATTCAAGGGTAAAATCTCACACAAATCCGCCTCACAACCAGGGAACACCAAAGATTTCTGCTGTCAAAAGCAGTTTTGAATTTCAGGTGGTGACAGTAGACAATCGCGGGCAGAAAACTGATGTTAAAAGTGGCAAAACACATTTTTTTGAAGAACATCTCGGCCGCAGTACAGTCATGGAAATGGTATCTGTTCCTGGCGGTACTTTTCTGATGGGTACCCCAAAAGATCGGGGTGACAGCGACGAAAAACCGCAGCACTCAGTAACTTTAGCACCTTTTTATATTGGCAAATTTCCAGTCACTCAGGCACAGTGGGCAGCGGTTGCAGCGCTACCGGAAATAAAAATATATCTCAATCCCGATGCTGCCCGTTTTAAAGGTGTAAATCGACCGATAGAAAATATATCTTGGTATGAAGCGATGGAGTTTTGTGCTAGACTTTCTCGCAAAACTGGTAAGCATTATCGCTTGCCTAGCGAGGCCCAATGGGAATATGCTTGTCGGGGGGAAACTTCGGGGCCGTTTCACTTTGGGGAAACGATTACTAGCGAGTTAGCAAATTACAACGGAAATTCTAATTACGCTGACGCGCCGAAGGGAGTTTATCGCTTTCAAACTACAGATGTTGGTAGTTTTAAACCCAATGCTTTCGGATTGTATGATTTGCACGGAAATGTGTGGGAATGGTGCGCGGATGCTTGGCACAATAATTACAACGGTGCGCCTGTTGATGGCAGTGTTTGGGAGTCGGGCGGCGACTTTTCGCTGAGGTTGTTGCGGGGGGGTTCTTGGAACGATCATCCTCCGAATTGTCGCAGCGCGTGCCGCCTCAGATATCAGCCTGATTGTAAGGCTAGTATTGTGGGTTTTCGAGTGGTTGTTCCTGTGGTTTGATTTGTAGTCAGTTGTTAGTTGTTATATCAATTTTTTATCAGGCTGCTCCCGAATCTGATCCCCCTAACCCCCCCTTAATAAGCAGGGCGGTTTTATTGTCGTCAGACAAATTAGGTACGTAGTTGCGCTTCAGCGCTCTTTATAATATTAGGTTCTTCCTTACTTGGTATGTTAAACTAACAGTTAAAATGCCCCGTCAAGCAAACATCTATTCATCTATTGGGAGCATCCCGGTTTTGAAAAAGCCTCAAATAGCCAAGAGATCGTGTAGTCCAGCACAACGAAGTTTTAGCATCTTGTTATGACATTTTTTTTCAACCATTGAGCTCCGGAGATTTTCAACCTTCTATCTATTTGTTTGACAGCCGATTCCACCGCTCCCGAGCCAATGGAACAGATCTTGTCTGATGATAATTGCTCATAATTAACCATTGGAGAGCGATGCTTTTCTAGATACTTACAAAAGTTTTTGGCGGTTTTTCTGCGACAATTTTTAAATAAATTTAGGGTAGGTTCTACCCTTCCGGCCCACAAAAATTCCTTGGCTTTGGCTAAAGATTTTAATGACCCTCCCACTTTATATAAATTTTCCATTAAATGATACCAGTCTAAAATTTCACGTCGGGTTTTACCAGGATTTAACTCAATACGGTTTACTTAAGGTCGAACAAGTAGTATACTAGGTATGAGGTACAAAAAAGTAAATCAAGTATAATGCCGTACAAAAAATTATTATTAGAATCTCCCAAACTCAAAAGTAGCGAGATATTCAAAGCAATAGAGATAGCGATTCCATCAACAGAAATAGAAAAGGCTATCCTAAAAACAAAATCAAGAGAAAAACGGCATCGTGCTCTACCATCACAACTGGTAGTATGTTTGATCGTAGCAATGAGCTTATGGTCAAAAGACTCAATGCGCGATGTACTAAAAAATCTGATCGATGGACTTAATGAACTCTGGTTGAAAACAGGTAAATATTGGAAAATTCCCTGTAAAGCAGCTATTACTAAAGCCAGAAAAAGATTAGGATGTGTTGTAATGAGCCAGCTATTTCATCAGTTGGTACGACCAATGGCGACAACTGAAACAGTGGGAGCTTTTCTAAATGGATTAAGAGTTGTAGCAATAGATGGAACCTGTCTAGACCTCCCAGACAGTGATGAAAATGCCAGAGTTTTTGGTCGGGAAAGGCAGCCGTCCAGGTACAAGAGCTGCCTTTCCTCAAGCTAGATTAGTTATTTTAGTAGAAGCAGGAACACATTTAATATTTGATGCTTTGATATGCCCATATAAGATGGGAGAAAGAGTCAGAGCGTTAAGATTATTGCGGTCAGTTACTAAAGAAATGTTGTTAATGTGGGATAGAGGTTTACATTCGTATGCAATGGTGTCAGCCACGCTCAGCAAGGGTTGTGGCTATTTAGGAAGAATTCCATCAAATGTTAAATTCCTCAATGAAACACAACTAGAAGATGGTTATTACTTAAGTTTTATTAATCCCCCGGCAAATTCAGAAAAAAAGGATTTAAACCAATCCAAATTAGAGTAATCGAGTACACAATTGAGAACTTAAACGACCCAACAGCAGAAATTAAATATCGTTTAATCACAAGTTTATTAGACTGTAAAAAATTTCCGGCAAAGTTATTGGCTGCCGAATATCATCAACCTTGGGAAGTCGAAAATACAATTGATGAATTCAAAGTACATCTTCTAGAACGAAAAACTCATATTCGCTCTCAAAGACCAAGAGAAGTAGTACAAGAAAATTATGGTCTATTATTAGGACCGAAAAGCTGTGCGATCATTCATTTGTCAAACAGCGCAGAGTGCAGAAATTTCGCCATTAAGTATTTCTTTCACCGGTACATTACGAGTTATTCGTCGTGTTCCAAATTTCAGCGTTTAGAAGCACAAGAAATCCCCTTTTTTTAACTTGGTTGAACTTGGAGATTCTTGATGCGACTTTGCCACAAAGAGTTGAGAGAAATAACCCAAGAGTTGTGAAAAAAACTGTTTCAAAATTTAAATCCAAAAAAGTGAAACACAGAGGTACTGGAATAAAAATGAATCCTCGTGTTTTCAATATTTTAAAGCCTCCCAACCCTTAAGTAAACCGTATTGCCTTATCTGGTAAGCTTTCTACTTTTATTCAGCAAGCCCTAACTAATAACTAATAACTAATGACGAATGACTAATAACTAATAACTACTGATACCAATTTCCTAAAGTCCTGCTACAGATAGAGCATCTAAAATAAATTCCCACCCCGTCAAAGAAGTAATCACTTGGGAGGTCAACTTTGTTAATTCTTTTTGCACCGCTTCTCTCAACTCTTCTATGCAATCGAATCTCAACCATTTCAATTGTTCTTTGACATATCCCCACAGTCTTTCTATTGGGTTTACTTCCGGACTGTATGCGGGCTGAAACAGTAAAATAACATTTTCTGGTATGCTGAGATTTAAAGAGTTATGGAATCCTCCATTATCTAGTTGAACTATATGTAAATCCTCGGGGTACTCACTAGCAAATAGTTCTAAGAATTTCTGAAAACACACTGTATCTAAATGCGTAAACTCATAAAAAAAACTGCATCCAGTTAGCGGTTCTACGGCGCCATACAGCCACAAATAAGTAAAGTCCCACTGCACTTTTCCTAGGGGCTTTATTCCTTTACCTGTTAACTTTCTTCTCGCTCATCGTATGCAACCCCATCCGACTTTCATCTTGACTCCAATATCGCACTTTTTTCCATTGTTTTAAAAAGCTCTCACTCTGACTTAGACTGGCTTTTATTGAGGATGGCAGTTTTTTTTTAAACTCTTCTACTGCACCTGGTTTCTGCTTTTCGCTAACCGGACGTGGAAATGCGTAACTTTCCTTTAAGACGATATCTTACCCATTGATGTACTGTTCGATATGCTACCTCTACATCACAGCATAGTGTCAACCATTGATGTGCTTCTTTGTAGCTACTGAATCCTTCATGTTGGCTCAATTCCTCCGATAATTTTTTTACTGTTTCTGGAGTCATTATTCTGGGTCGTCCCGAACGAGGTTTCTGGCATAATAGTTCTTCTATTCCTCCTGAACGGTAGCTAGACAACCATCTTTGTATGGTGGTACGATGTTTACCGACGCGCACAGCAGCAGACAACACACTGTCTGCTGTCTTGGTTTTAAGCCAATAAAGAACTTGCAGTTTTTGATGCCGTACAGCATCTTTCTCTTGGCACAGCAGAGTTTTGAGTTATGCTGCCGTCTCCATAATATCGAGCTTGAAAACTCCTGACATTTTTCTGACCTCTATTTGGGTACTCAATTATAAAACTGACTTCTATTAACTGTAGTACTACTTTATGAAATTGGTATGACAACTGTCAACTGTCAACTGTCAACTGTCAACTGACAACTAACTTCTTAAATCAAGCAAAAGGCGAGCCGATTTCCCAGCGCGCCTGCACATCCTATTTTTTTTGTCAAACGTAATTGAACAGATCGTTCCGTTTCAAAAAATTATCAAACTGTCTTGCTAGCGCGGCGGCGGCGGGCTGCAACCAAGCCACCCAAACCAAGAGCCAAACCAGTCATTGTAATCGGTTCGGGAACTGCTTCTGCGCTGACGGTGAAGTCTTGGAAGTCTGTGTCGTTAGCGTTACCGCGATCGTCAAAGGAGATCAGGGTGCCTCCGTTAGACAGAGAAGCTGTTCCATTTGTATAGCTTCCGGCAGCTTGGAAAGTGTTGGTTGTTTCTCTGCTGAGCGCTGTCCACAAGGAGGATCCGCCAAACACGGCTTGTTGGGTGCCAGCGTTCAAGGTCGAGGTCGAGTAGACAGTGCCGCCATCGCCGCTGTTGAGTCCCAAAGTGTAAACTTGATTTGCTAGGAATGTGAATACTGCTGTTCCCGAACCCAAGACTGTATTGCCCAGAGATCCTTTCCATTCGTTCTCGCCGCCATTGTCAGAGGATTTAGTTTCCGAAAACAGCGTGCTAACTAGAGATGTCACCGAGTCCTTCACGCTGTAAATTCCCAAAGAGGAAGTGTAGCCACCGTGAGACTCTTTGAAGTTAAACATGACATCTGTATTGTTGGCGAAGGTGATACCGTTGGTACCAAAGGAGAAGGCTTGGGCTGGAGATCCTGCCCCTAATAAAGCGGTGGCGGCTGCGGTAGCTGTTAGGGCAGATAAGAGTTTGGTATTCATGACCTGATTCCTTGTTGTTGCAAGATATTAATAATTTCATTATGTGATAGTTCGTGTTTTTTTTCTCACTTTCTGTGAATTTTGACCAACTCTTTATGAAGCCTTTACAAGATCTTTATAAATGCTGTCGAGCCGATCGGTAAACGGGCGATCGCTCTCTAAAAATACACACCAAAAATTATAAAAATTAGGGCTGTAAACCTTGCAATCGCGGTCATGCGAGCGCTAACCCGCAACATAGATTTCGGTGGGTTTATCCTAATTTTAAATTTTATTGCAATTCTAAATCCTTAACAGCAAACACTTAGGTACAAACACTGTCAGTCTATTTTAGATTTTAGATTTTAGATTTAGTTGCAGGATTGCATCTGGGAGCTTGAGCTAGGGTAGAAAATTTTGGCTTCTACCCTGACGCTCGTGCACGTGGGACGGTACCTGTTTTTGGGCAGGGTAACTGTGTGGGAATCTAACAGTTTTGACACTCCCGGGCCTTCAGGCGTGGGGATTCTTAATTCATCGACTGACCTTTAAGCGCTATGTCCTTACGGCAATTCTTAAACCTTTCAACCGTACAAAAGTACCAATTGACGAGCTTAACTCACAACCACCCCAGAGGGTCTATAGCCTTTCTCAAAAAGATGAGGTATAACTGACAGCTTACATAACCATTAAACTAAGAGGGCTCGCATCCCAACAACGTCCGCGAATCTTTCTAATAACCGCTATATCTCCAAAAGCGTACTAGGATATGAACCTAGAGTTTGGGTATGCCCTACCCTACTTAACAAATGAACTAAATTATTTGTTTTCTGGTAAAGAGAACGCATTGATTCTCTAGCTGTATAGCGAGTTTTCGCTGCTCTGTGTCCAACAATTTATGCCGAAAAGTGTCTCTTAACTGTTTCACTCTTAGCATTGCGAGTTTAAACCTGACTGTTCTACCATAGTACAAATACAAACAAGGTTGGGATTTTTAGGAATGGATTTAAGAACTTAAAGCCCTCCTAAAAGGACAGGGTTTTAAACCCAATTTCCCGATAAAAGTTTTCTATTAATCCAGAAACTAGGAATATTTGTTGTTTGGGACTTGCGTATGGGAATTAAAGTAGTCGATCGCTCGGGTAAATTACTGACAAAGTGCCATCGTTGGGCTTAGGTCTTGTGGTTGAACTACAGAGAACCCGCACCGTGACAGATCCCAAAGATGCGATCGAGAGGGGCTTTCTGCTTTGAAAATTGCCAAAAAGCAGATTTCCATCAGAAAATACCATATATAGATGCGCTTGGCAAGCCATATTCGCGATCGATCGTCAGATCGCATCAAAAAAGACCGCTGTAGCGTTCCTCAGCCCAAGGTTCGCCCCTCCGGTGGTAGCCGTTGCGTTCCCAAAAACCGAGTTGTTCGGTTTCTGTAAACTCCAAGCCGTTAATCCATTTCGCGCTTTTCCAGGCGTAGAGGTGCGGAACTACCAGCCGCATCGGGCCGCCGCGATCGGGGGATAGCGGTTCGCCGAAGACGGTGTGGGCGAAAAAGTTTTCTTCTCGGAGGAAGTCGGCGATCGCAATATTAGTAGTGTAGTCGCCGTAGCAGTGTTCCAGGACGTGGAGGGCTTTAGGATCGATTTCTATGCTGTTCATAAAATCCGTGACTTTGACTCCCGTCCACTGCACGTCTAGTTTTGACCAGCGGGTGACGCAGTGAAAATCCGCAGTAAAGTTACTTTGGGGCATGGCCTGGAAGTCTGACCAAGTGAAGGTTTTTGGTTTTGCCAATCCCCAGACTTTAAATTCCCAAGTCTCAATGCTGACGGAGGGTGTATCGCCGTAAGTCAAAACGGGAAAGCCGTTGGCGAGGTATTGACCCGGGGGGACGCGATCGCTGTTATCTGATTCTGGCTTGCGAAAAAATTTGCCCTGCATTTATTCAAGCTCTACAGTAAATGACTGCAATCCTCAGTATAACTTAGATAGAACTACAAACAACAGCTTTATCGGTGGATAATTTACCGCCTTTGACTGAAATTTCAACGCTTGACTTTGGCGCGTTTTCGCCACCGAAATGATGCTGGGGAATCTTGGCGAATTATTAAAATATTGCTGAAGCAAGTCGAGTTTGCGAGATTGTTTGAGGATAGCAGGCTCAGCGACTGGAAAAACTTTTTCACGTGTAGATTGCCCGAGGATGTGCAGAAAAAATATATTAGAACCGGGAGTGTCGATCGCCTATGCTGAAAAGAGAAAATTAACACCACACTAAAACTCAAAAGGCTAGTTCCAGCAGTTAATATTGATTGATGTAGCACAATGATATATCCTACACCAACTACCACGATTCGGCTTTCGCCGGCGCTAAGCGATGTCTACCGAAACATTAGTTAACTGGATCGAAGAGAACACGGAATTAGGCATATTATCCCGCGATATTTTACAGGCGATCGCGCTTGAAATGGAAATCTCAACTTTTCCCCCGGGATTTCGAGTTGTAATCGAAGATACACCAGTCACCAATCTCTACATCCTAGAAAAAGGACAAGCCGATCGCTACCGCCGCAAACAACCGGGTTTAATGTGGGGGAGTAGTTTGTTACCGGGGGCGATCGTCAATTTATCGGCACTTCAGCGATCGCAACCGGCAGATAGTAGAATTATTACTCGTACAGAATGTCAATTTTGGGTCATTAGTGCCGATCGCTGGCGCAGTTTGCTAGAAAGATATCCACGCATCACCGAAGCCTACGCGGCTCTTCTGGAGTCAAGGTGATAAGCAAACCTAATCAGAAAAGCAAGCTAATAGCCTTGCTCGAAAGTTATCAAAGTTCATAAAGCCATAGGCTTGTCGCTTAATCAACTTAATTCGATTGTT
>NZ_JAHREU010000066.1:0-41166 GCF_020883145.1 Microcoleus sp. CAWBG27 | reverse complement strand
GCTTTCAATATTCTGTTGAAAGCTTTGAGGGATACCTCCATGTCTGGTAAGCTGCAAGCTTTCCAGATTATGCCATACACAGTAGATTTGGGTGGATTCCTAGATTTACCGGGTTAAATGTATCTGTACTTATCTGTTAAATATTTTGCAATATAGCCTTTTTCAGTAACATGAGGTGCTCTTATGGGCATAGGGCATAGGGCATAGGGCATAGGGCATAGGGCATGGGGTTCCGCGGGCATAAGCCATTGGATTGGAACCTGCGTACCTCACCACGCTTGAGAACCGCTATAGTTTAGCCGTCAAATTTATGGAAGATTGGTCTAAAGATTTTTTTGAAGTCATGGAAAATGCTGTTTCTGAAGTAGAGCATTTTTTCACCGACATCGGCGAAGAGTTTGTCGAAATGCTGGACGTTTTGGTAAAAATTTCGGAAGAGTTTACTGAACAAGTACAAAATAACCTGATTGTTGAAGTTGATGGTTATTTAAATGAATTTGATGGTTATTTAAATGAATTTCTCGAACCAATAATTGAAATTTGCCGGGACTTTGAGCCGGATTTTGATGAGATAGATTCGTCGTTTGTGACTTATGTAGACCCTTCGCCGACGCAGCATCCGGTTTGTCGCGGTTGCATGAACTATCACGGTCAAGTTTACGGCGGAAATTTGTTGGTTTGTGCGATGCACCCTACTGGTGTGGAATCGGACAGTTGTCCTGATTGGGAAACTGACGGCGATGTGAATTTTTAAGAGTTTTTGAGGGTTGAATCGCTTATGCTAACGTCAATTCAGTCTCCGTCCAAGATTTCTCTGGAAGAGTTTTTGCTGATTCCAGAAACTAAGCCTGCTAGCGAGTATGTTGACGGTCAAATTTATCAAAAATCTATGCCGCAAGGAAAACACAGCACGTTGCAAACCCGTTTTGGGAATAGAATTAATCAGGTGGGAGAACCGCAAAAGTTAGCTTTTGCTTTTTCAGAATTGCGCTGCACTTTTGGAGGACGTTCTATTGTTCCAGATATCGCCGTGTTTGAGTGGTCGCGCATTCTTCTCAATGCTAATGGAGAAATAGAAAATAGGTTTAAAATTGTGCCGGATTGGACAATTGAGATTTTATTGCCGGATCAAAATCCAACTCGGGTTATTAATAATATTTTGTTTTGCTTAAATCACGGTGCTAAATTAGGTTGGTTGATTGACCCGGAAGAAAAATTAGTTCTGGTTTTTAAGCCGCAGCAGCAACCAGAGGGGAAGGAGGGTGAGGATATTTTACCTGTACTCGATGTGCTGTCTGATTTGCAACTGTCCGCGGATGACTTGTTTGGGTTGTTAAGTTTTAATTAGAAATGAGTTACAGTTGAATCAGGGAAGTTTGCATCTAACTACATTTTACAGTGAATCGATCGACCTTTAATCATTCGGAATTTGGGTTCCCGAGGATGCCGCCATCGCTGCAATTGCGACAGTATCAGCAACAGGCGGTTGATAATTGGTTTGCAAATCGGGGACGCGGTACGCTGAAGATGGCGACAGGTAGCGGCAAGACGATTACTGCGCTGGCGATCGCCACTGAATTATACAATAAAATTAACCTTCAAGTCCTGCTCGTAATTTGCCCGTACTGCCATCTGGTGAATCAGTGGGCGCGCGAATCGGAGAAATTTGGTTTAAAACCTATTTTAGCGTTTGATAACGCCCGCACTTGGCAAAAAAAGCTGGCTTCTGGTTTGTATGAAGTGCGATCTGGCGATTCCCTAGGGGATAGCTGCGCTTCACGGCTATTTCTGACAATCATCACAACTAACGCTACATTAATGTTGGATAGCTTGCGATCGCAAATCCGGTATTTCCCCGAAAAAACCCTAATTATTGGAGACGAAGTACACAACCTAGGCGCGCCCCGTTTAGGAGAAAGTTTACCCCGCAACATTGGACTCCGCCTCGCCCTTTCCGCCACTCCAGAAAGACACTTCGACGAACAGGGAACCGAAACTATCTTAGATTATTTCGGCCCAGTGTTGCAACCGGAACTCACCTTAGCCGACGCCATCCGTCAAAAAGCATTAGTACATTATTTATACTATCCGATTTTAGTTGAATTGACCGAATCGGAAACCCGCAAATATTCCTACTTAACTAAAAAAATTGGTTGGGCGCTGTCGGGCGAGGAAAAAATAGAACCAAATGATGCTTTAACAACCTTATTAATGCAGCGGGCTAGATTGATTGGGGCGGCGGCTAATAAATTAACAGCGTTGCGAGAACTAATGATGCACCGTCTCGACACATCCCATACATTATTTTACTGCGGCGACGGTGCGATCGAAGCAGGTGCGCGCCGCAGCAACCACCGCCAACTCACAGAAACCGCCAAATTATTAGGTTCAGAATTAGGTTATCGGATTAACACCTATACGGCGGCGACTCCCTTAGCAGAAAGAGAAAGATTGCGCCAACAATTTGAGAGTGGAGAATTGCAAGGTTTAGTCGCGATTCGCTGTTTGGATGAAGGCGTTGATATTCCAGCAATTCGCCATGCTGTAATTTTAGCAAGCAGCAGCAATCCGCGCCAGTTTGTTCAGCGCCGGGGACGAATCTTGCGGCCGCATCCAGGGAAAGAAAGGGCAACTTTATTTGATATGATAGTTTTGCCTCCAGATTTGGGTCGAGAAAGTTTAGAAGTCGAGCGTAACTTGCTGCGAAAAGAGTTAAAGCGCTTCCTGGAATTTGCCGATTTAGCTGACAATGCTGGGGAAGCTAGGGTCAAATTGGTGCAAATTCAAAAACGTTACGGATTGTTGGATATTTGACATTTATTCAGGTTCGGTTTATCTTAAAAAGATATAATTATTCGATCGCAGTTTGACCAGTTAGTTTAGTTTGGTGGCACGCACAGACCTCAGAAACCTGCTTTTTTCCTAAATTTCTCGTTTCTCGTCAAAATCGTAGAAACCGGGTTTCTTTGCAGATTTCTCGTGACACGACAGCAAAACTCGTAGAAACCCGGTTTCTCACCCCACGCGTCACTCTGAATGTTTTGATTTTGGCAACAAAACAACTAAGTTAACTTAATTAAATATCCAATAAACATGACTCAAAAGCAAGCTGCCATAAGCCTTATTCCTTCTTCCTTATTTTTACCCCCTAGCCTGGCCTTATAGCCTTCTTCCATCGGACTGAATCCGTTACATCCGTTACATCGGTTGAGCGAATCCGTTGCCCAACTTCCTTCTTCCATCGGACTGAATCCGTTACATCCGTTACATCCGTTACATCCGTTACAGAATCCGTTGCCGAACTTCCTTCTTCTACTTATGACTGAAAATCTGGTTAGGGCTTTTAGATATGGAGATAGTGCGATCGCACCCGTACCGATCGCTATTTTAGCAGAAAAGCGTTCCAGCTATCATACTGACAAAGACTTGAGCGACGTACAGCAACCAATTACCACCGCGCCGCCGGAAGTCAGACAAATTATCGAGCGCGTATTGGAACTGGAAAAAGATAAACTATATATGAGAGTTCCCCGCTATATTAGCGATGACATTTTGAAAATAATTAAGGAAGCGGTTCTATGAAATTAATGTCAATTGTTCTGTGCAATTTTCGGCAATTTTACGGCCAAACTCCCGAAATCAAGCTAGCTTGGGGCGAACAAAACATCACGGTAATTCATGGCAATAACGGCGCCGGAAAAACAGCTTTAATGAACGGCTTTACTTGGGTGCTGTATGAAAAATTCAGCGCAGCTTTTGCGGTGGGAGAACAATTAGTCAATAAACGCGCCCTTGCGGAAGCCAAATCTGGCAAAAAAGTAGATTGTTGGGTAGAGATTATTTTTGAACATGACACAAGTCACTATAAAGTAAGACGTGCTTGCCGCGTTTATAAAGGTGAAAATAATGTAGAACATGGCAAGAACGAATTATTCTTGCAAATATCAAAAGATGACGGGCGCTGGATGCCGTCGGCGCAGCATCCAGACGATATTATCGGGCGGATTTTGCCGGAAAGTCTGCATCAATATTTCTTTTTTGATGGAGAACGAATCGAGCAAATTGTCCGTCACGACAAGAAAGAAGAAATTGCTGAAGCTACAAAGGAATTGCTGGGAGTAGAGGTATTGAGTCGATCTATCCGACATTTGGGAGAAGCCAAAAAGTCTCTAGAAAATGATTTAAAAACGATTGGCGGTTCCGAAATCAAGAAACTTTTAAAAGAAAAGCAAAAGCTTCAAGAAGAAAAAGATAAACTTTTACAAAAGCAAGTAGAAGTTGAGAAAGAATTGACCAACCAAGGTGAATTAAAAAAAGTAGTAAATGCTAGTTTGCTGGAACTCAGTGGTTCTGCTGAGTTGCAAAAATTGCGGAATGAATTAGAAATGCAGCAAACTTTGCTTAAACAACAAAATGCTACCCATTTAGATGCTATAAAAAGAGAAATCTCTGTGCGCGGTTATACGATATTTATGTCGGATGTGGCGGCTGAATTTGAAACGCTGATCGCTGATTTGCGGGAAAAAGGCGAGTTGCTTTCGGGGATTCAACGGCCATTTTTGGAACAGTTATTAGTACAGCAGCGGTGTATCTGCGGTGCCCAATTGGTGGAGGGTTCAGAAGCTTGCAAAAATGTCACGGGTTGGATGAATAAAGCCGGTGCTGGGGATGTGGAAGAAACTACGATCCGAATTAGCGATCGCATAAATGAGATCGATCGCCAAATAGCTGATTTTTGGGACGAAATCGATCGCCAACAAAGCAATATCAGTCGCGGTAGATCCGAACTTTCTCGCGTGGAAAGCCAGTTAGACGACATTCACACCAAGCTAAAAAACTTCCCTAACGGCGATGTCAGCCGCTTGCAAAAGCGCTTGGATGAGATTGAGGCAAAAATTGGCGATTTGCAGCGAGAAACAGGCTCTAACCAGCAGCAGATTGAGAGTTTGACTGCCCAGATAGCGGTTTTGGACAAGCAAATCGACAAGCAGCAACTGAACGAGGAAAGGCAAGTCTTGGCCCAGCGCCGGATTGCTGCGTCTCAGGATGCGATCGATCGCCTGACAGAAGTGCGATCGCGTTTAGAAAAACAGTTTTGTTCTCATTTAGAAAAGCGAGTTCAAGATATTTTCAGTCAAATTTCTTTTACTCCTTACATCCCCAAATTGAGCGACAAATACGAACTAAGCCTAGTAGAAAACACCTCAGGCAAAGAATCTCTAGTCGCCGCTTCGACGGGAGAAAATCAAATCCTCAGTTTGTCATTTATCGGCGGGATTATTGAGGGAGTGCGCGAGTGGAGTCAAAAAAATACTTTGATGGGCCCGGATAGCAGTACGTTTCCCATTGTCATGGATTCTCCATTTGGCAGTTTGGACGAGATTTATCGCAAACAAATTGCAAACAAACTGCCAAAGTTAGCAAATCAACTCATAGTTTTGGTAACGAAAACTCAGTGGCGCGGAGAAGTAGCCCAAGAGATGGAAAGTGCGATCGGTAAAGAATACGTACTGGAGTACAATTCTCCTAAAGCTGATTGTCAAGAAGATTCGATCTACCTGGGAGGGACGCGCTATGCTTTAGTTAAGCGCAGTCCCGACGAATTTGAATATACAAAAATTGTAGAGGTGGATTATGGCTTCTAATTCGGCAATTAAGCAGATTTTGGAAACAGATACTTGGGTGAAAGCAACATGGGAAGAGTTTCTAGCCTTCGCTGATGATTCTACCTGGGAAAAAGGCAAGTTTTATTACGATCGAGAACAAATGAGGGTAGAAATGTCACCAGTAGGGCCATTGCACGCGCGTCATAATTCAATTATCCCGTATGTAGTTATTCTGTTTGCTGCATTGAGAAATATCCGAGTAGTTCAATTTGCTAATGCCAGTTTCCGCAAAACAGGTATTCGTGAGTTTCAACCCGATCTAGCTTACTACATCGGTTCGGATTTGAGGGTTCCTCCTAATGACAGCAATTCACCTGTTAATTTGAATGAATACGATCCGCCTAATTTGGTAATAGAAATTGGCGCATCTTCTTTTAGTGATGATTTGGGTAACAAGCGGTTGCTTTATGAAGACGCAGGAATTAGCGAATATTGGGTTGAACGTGCAAACACGCGGGAAGTTTTTGCCTTTGCAATTAATGGCGGAAGTAGTGGCAGAATTCAACATTCGCGGGTTTTACCTGGGCTAGAAATCGCGTTAGTTGAGGAAGCCTTAAATCGCAGTCAAACTCAAGATGATGGAGAAATCAATCGCTGGTTGATTCAAAATTTTAGTCAAAGTTAAAGGAAGCCTGAGATGGAAAAAGAGTACAATAAGTTGGTGCGCGATCGCATTCCTGAAATTATTCGACAAAGCGGCAACGAATGCGAAACTGCTGTTTTGTCAGATGAAGAATACCGTCAAGCTTTGCGGCAAAAATTAATTGAAGAAGCGACAGAAGTCGCCGAGGCTGACGGGGAGAATTTGATAGAGGAATTGGCTGATTTGTATGAAGTGATAGATGCGCTGATGGCGAGTTATGGTATTTCGGAAAATTGCATTTTAAACGCGCAAGCCAAGCGCCGGGAAAACAGAGGTGGTTTTGCACAAAAAATCATGCTATTGCGGACATTGTAAACAGTTGACAGTTGACAGTTGACAGTTGACAGTTGACAGTTGACAATTGACAGTTGACAGTTACCAATTCCAATTACCAAATGGCTGCCAACAGAATTAGAATTGCTAAAGACAAAGCCGATTTAGTTAAATCCTTAACTTTATCCGACAACAAAACCGGGCCTTTCCAGACATACGCCGATGTCATCGCCTTCGCCGCCTCCTTAGGAAATAAGCGGAAAAAACGATCGCCCTTAGGGGAAATTTCCAAACGCGAACCCGGTTCAATCGATGTTGATATTTTTGTATCGAGGGGCTACGATATGGCAATCAAGCTAATTGCGATCGGCGAAACCAAAAATCCGCAAATTCTCTCCCATCTCGACGAAAAATCAGAGGCAGAACGCTTGCAAATTTTTGAAGAATATGCTAATGGCGGCCTGGAAATTTTGCGAGAAGAATTTCGGGGTGCCGCCGATTATACCGATCGCCTTTTGTTGTTCTTAATTTCTGAAAGGGACAATAAACATCGGTCAAATGAAGAATTCGATTTAAGCAAGTTCTTATTCTGAATTAACTATAATTATGATTCATAGATACTTCAAACAAGCTGTAATTTTTTTCGCTTACAGCTACTCAGCCTTCATTATCGGCTACTTCATTCTCAGACTAATCTTTTGGGATCGGCTGTGGATTGTTGCTTTTATTGGCACTTTCAGTCCCTTAATTTTATTGCCAATTTTATTTTTACCCATACTAGCATTTTCAATTATCAAAAACCGCTGGTTCTCTATTATTTCATCAATTGCCTGCATTCTACTCCTAAGCTGGCTGCATCTCAAATACTTTTCCCCCGAATCAACCAGCCTCACAGATTCCCATCCCAGCCTGAAAATATTATCGCATAACGTCGGTTGGTATACAACTAAGTCGCCAACTCTAGTTAAACTTATCGAGCGAGAACAACCGGATATTGTATTTTTACAAGAAACTGTTCGCCCGCATAGGAAAAGAGTTTTTAATGTGTTAAAAACAAACTATCCCTATCAAGTAGACACTCCGCCTGTAGGAATTCTCAGTAAGTATCCGATTTCATCCAGCGAAATATTGCACTTAGCCGATCATCCAGAAACGCAGCAGCGGGCAATTGTTAATTTCAAGCAGCAAGAGATAGTCATTTACAATATGCAAGCAACCGGCCCGTGGGTTAAAATCTATAAAATATGGCCTTTTCTAAAAATTCCTGTTTACAAATACAAACAACGCTTTCCCGAAATTCAAGATTTAGTAGAGCGAATTCAGCAAGAAACTTTGCCAGTAATTGTCGCGGGCGATTTTAACATGACAGACGAATCTCAAGACTACTACAGCGTGCAGAAAGTTTTGCAAGATGCTTTCCTCAAATCTGGGTTTGGGTTTGGTTTTACCTGGCCTCGCGGTTTCTTTGCGAAAAGAATTAACTTGCACTTAACTTATCCGGTTTGCCGCATTGATTATATTTGGCATTCAAAGCATTGGGGTGCTAAATCGAGTTCTGTTTTAGAAGCAACGGAATCGGATCATTTGCCCGTAGCAGCGGAACTAATTTTGTTACAATGAATTAGTATGCAGAACTTTGGCGTGGTATTGACACCTGAACTACCGATTATCATAGTTTAGCTCAGCACGGGCGGCAATCCCACCTCTTTTGGATGCACAAACCTGCTATTAAAACTAACAGCTTTATCCTCAAAAGTCCTCGCTTGGGCCACCGCTTGCCGCAAATGAGCCCGATCCATATCGTCCTCAATTCCCGCAACCAAATATACAATTAACTTCGTGGCTAAATCCCTTCCAGAAACTAGCATTCGCTTTTTATTCGGATCGTACAAAATCCCGTACCACGCAGACTCAGGATTCTCCATGTAGCTAAATCCTTCATCCACATCATACCTGCGGAGTTTGTCGAAAACAGATGTCAGCGACAATTTCTTTCTAAATACTAGAATTCCCAAAGCATTAGCTAAAGCAATTTGACCGACTGGACGAAACAAAATATTGCCCTCGCCACCAGGCTTCTCAAAACTAAATCGGCGCAATTCTGCTGTTTCTTCGCTGCTTTCAATTCTTTGATAGCTGGGCAAAGTTGCTAAATGATCGAACAATTTATGAAACTCTTCTATTCCCTCTTTCAGTTCCTCATCTTCCGGACGCATGGGAATTAAACCTTTTCTTTCCGGCTTCCAATGGGGGAATTTATGTTCTAAATACCGCCCGGCCATATCTTGCAGCGCTTGCAATGTGGTTAACACTGTTGATTTGGCTGCGACTGTCGCACTATCCCAATTAACGCGGGGGTTTCTATCATCTTGTTCTTTTAATAAGGGATGGGTGACGGCAATTTTGCGGGCGCAGATGGCAAATCCATTATCTTCGTTCAATAATGCTAGCTGTCCCTGACTCAGAGTTACCGCCATCAGGTTAACGTGCACAAAGATCGATCGCACTCGCCGCTGTGCTTGTTGCCGCGTTTCCCCCGCCACAGCCGCCGGGATAAACTCAATTCCGATTTTTTCGTGAGCTAATTTATACACTGTTTCGGGGTCAATTTGATACTCTTGGGCTAAATCTTCGAGAGTAATTGCATCGCCGACAGGTTTTTTGTTTTTGTTGTATCTTTGCAGAATTCCGGTTTTAATTAAACTCATTAAACCTTGAACTCCCATCAGCCGGTGCTGACCGTCTAAGGCAAAAATCGAGACTTTTTGAGAGACATCCAACAGCCCTAAATTCCCATTTTTATCAAAGGATATGAATTCAGCAGCGGATGTAGTCGCGACGCCATTTTCATCCCATTCTTGGGCGTGAGGATTGTCTATCCACGGGGGACTGACGACGACTAAAACGGCGGGGAATTTGTGCGATTTTCGGGCTGCTAAATATTGAGTGAGGGCTGCTTGGCGCGACCAATCTAAGGGGCGCTGGATAATTTCGTCAATGGTTTCGTCGTCGCGGACGATGTTGTTAGTTTGGAGGTCGAACTTTTGCCGGAAAAGCGGCATTTGCGAGGCGAAGCGGACGCGGGAGTCCAACCATTCTAGGGTGACTGAACCGATGTAGGCTTCGCTGTTTCCCATCTGGGTTTTTTGGACGAAAATGCGATCGTCCTTTCCTAAATAATTATCTAATAACAGTGCGATTTGTTGTCTTTCGCGATTTTCTTTTTCCAAAAATTGGTTAGCGAGGTCATCCGCTGGCTTGGTAGTCATTGGTAGTTTTTATATTATTTGGGTATTTTTTCAAAAATATCATGAGTTAAATTTTATGTCAACAGTTGTTTTTTAAAAATATTTGTGAAATACTTAACTTATCTTGCGATAGCCCGGACACATACCACAAGCCAGACAAAAAGTCAATAAATGTTAATTCCCATTCCCGATGCCCAATTCCCAATTCTAAATTATGTCTACTCCTTCTTTTGAATACATTTTGCCGGTAATTCGGGGCATTCAAGCGGGCCGTGAATATTACGTGTCGATGTGTCCTGTGCGTTTTTTACCGAAATTGTTCCCCTTAGAATCAGAAGATTTGCCACCGGAAATGCGGGCAAAACGCACGCTGAATCAAACTCGGATTCCTGAAATTGCTGATTATTTTGTCAAAAATTCTGGGAATTATACTTGTGGGGCGATCGCTGCTTCAATCGATGCGGATATTACTTTTGAAGCGGTGGGAAACGAAGCCGAAGAACGAAAAATCGGTCGTTTGCGAGTGCCGATGGATGCTAAGTTTACTATTAATGACGGACAGCACCGGCGCGCGGCTTTTGAGATGGCTTTGAGGGAAAATCCGCAGTTGGGATACGAGACGGTGGCGCTGATTTTGTTTCTTGATATTGGGTTGGAAAAATCGCAGCAAAAGTTTGCCGATTTGAACAATTTTCAAGTTCCTTTGGAGTCGTCGCTAAGTGTACTTTACAACCACCGGGGCGATCGCGCAAGGTTGGTGAAGGCGGTTGTTAAGCAGGTTGAGGTTTTCCGGTGTTTGACGGAGATGGAGAGGGGGAGTTTGAATGGGCGATCGCCCAAATTGTTTGCGCTAAGTGCGATCGACCGTGCTATCATGGCTTTGCTGTCTGATATGGAGGTCAGCAAACACGCGAAACCCTCTCGTTACCGCGCCACAAAACAGGAAAAAGAGGAAGAACTCGCTCAAAAAATAGAACTGGCGGTTAGTTATTGGAATGCGGTTTGCAGTTTTATTCCAGATTGGCAATTAGTGCTGCACAAGCAAGTGGCGGCGGGGGAAATCCGCCGGAATTGCGTGCACTGTCACAGTGTTGTGCTGGAGAGTTTGGGCGAAGTTGGGGCGAGTTTGCGATCGGTTTTTCCCGATCGTTGGGAGGAACGTTTAACTGCTTTGCGCGAGGTTGATTGGTCGTTTTCTAATCCTGATTGGGAGGGTGGGATTTTGGCGAAAGGGGGGATTTCGCGATCGAGGGCGAGTGTTACTTGGATGACTGATTATTTGAGAAAGCGCCTGGGTTTGGAAACCGCAGATGGATCGCGGGCGGGGCGCGCGTGCCACAATCCAGGCGGATAATATGGCTTAAATCCATTCTAGATGGGCTTTTACTTTGTTGACTGCCATTTTTACAGCATTAACACTAGCTGTTATTCTATAGTTACGGACAAGATTATTTGGCTTATTGTCCGACAAAACCACATTTCCCTCCCAAAGATGGCTTTTTCTTGACCAATCAAGCTGAGCAAGTTCTGATACTCGTTCTGGATCGAAGCAATAGCTATCAGCATCATAAGTGCAGTAGAGTAACTTTCCTAATATTTCTATTCCCACACTTCTGCCCAGTAAACAATTTTCTTTAAAGTCATCAATTTCATCAACTGTCAAATCATCAGATTCTGTCTCATAAATGTATTGAGTTAGACTGCATTCAGTAAATAATTGATTGAGGCAACTAATTATAGCTGCCGAGCATTCTGATAGATCGTAATCTTTCAGCTCGTTATTGGGATCGTTAGCAAAAGCGCAACTGACAGCCTTGGCTACATAATTCATTGTATATATTCGCTTTTCTTTAGAGGATGGAGAACCTTTAACTTTCTCTGTTTTGCCCTTAAAAATTGGCACTTGTTCAATTAACTGTTTGGAAATACCTATTCTACCTTCCATTTCGCCAAAGGACAAGAGTAACGATTTATCCAGCGCTTTTGTTTGCGCCATATCTCTAAAGTCTCTTTGACACTGATTAAAGTTGCCTTCTAAAACAAGCGTAATTGGGAAATCATTATCTCCTATTAACTCGCCGTTAGCACTCTCAATCAATTCGTGAATCGCTCGCTTGCGGTGCTGTCCATCGGTAATATCTAACTTAACACCACGAGGGATAACTACTAAGCAAATTCCCCGACTTAGTTCGATAATTTCAATCTTTTCTGGATCGACATTTGCAGTGAGTGTACCCACAATCCAGGGTTGGTCTTTTTTAACGCGCTTGAGAATGTACTCCTTGACTTCCTCAGCATGGCCCTTAATCTCTGGACGATTTTTGCCAGACTCAGGCTCGTTATTTGTAGAAGGTTTTGCTTGAAGGAGAGTAGGCAAATCATCAGCAGGCACGTTGAATTGTACCATTTTTCGCTTTCCATGCTGAAAGATTAAGCCCGGATAGCACTTCTGACGGTGGTATCTGGCGAAGTACGGCTCAAGGAATTCATCTAGTCGCGGGTTGAGTTCTGGCTGATTCGAGCTGTCATTAGCCATAGCTTGTAAATTAATTTAAAGGTTAATATTTAATTGTAAATCATCACGGGTTATAGTAGTCAAGCAGACTATTATGCTCAAAGCTCAACGATCGAGGGCAAACAATTATGTTGCGTCACCGGGTGGAATTCACAGCACAACTGTTGCTCCTTGGCAAGGGGAGATTAGTAAAATGACACAAGCTCAACAGATTCAACTATTCCCACCGCGCAGCGTTAAGCAGTTAGTGGATGATGTAGAAAAGTTAACTCAAGAAATTCAGGATTTGTATTGTAGCGATGAAATTCCCTGGGTTTTAGGCGTATCTTTTGGAAAAGATTCGAGCGCAGTATTGCAGTTAATATGGAATGCGATCGCAGCACTGCCACTAGAAAAACGCACAAAAACAATTCATTTAATTTCAACAGATACGCTGGTAGAAAATCCGATTATTTCTACCTGGGTTCGCAATTGCATTAAACAGGTCAAGCTAGCAGCTAACCAGCAAAAAATGCCTGTAGAACCCCATCTGCTTCATCCTTCCGTTCAAGAAACATTCTGGGTATGCTTAATTGGCAAAGGCTATCCAGCACCTCGAAATGGATTTCGGTGGTGTACCGATCGCATGAAAATTCAACCTGTCAATGATTTTATCCGTGAAATGGTAAGATCCCACGGTGAAACTATTGTTGTCTTAGGTACTCGCAAGGCTGAAAGCAGCAAACGCGCTGCAACAATGAAAAAGCATGAAGTAGGTAGATTGCGCGATCGATTGAGTCCTAATTCTCGTTTGATTAACTCTCTAATCTACACTCCTGTTGAAGATTGGCGTGATGATGAAGTTTGGCTTTATCTAATGCAGTATCCTAACCCTTGGGGAGGTGACAATAAAGACTTGTTTACCATGTATCGTGGTGCAACAGCAGATAATGAATGCCCTCTAGTTGTTGATACTTCTACCCCAAGTTGTGGAGACTCTCGATTTGGCTGCTGGGTTTGTACAATGGTAGACCAAGATAAGTCTATGCAGGCAATGATCTTGAATGATGAAGAGAAAGAATGGATGCAGCCTCTACTCGATATTCGCAACGAATTAGACATTAAAGACGATCGCCCAAAAAGAGACTTCCGTCGCATCTACGGTAGAGTAGAACTGTTTGAACGCAACATGGGCGACGACACAACCTCCGTCGAACCCATCCCAGGGCCCTACACCAAATTCTGGCGAGAACACTGGCTGAGACGAGTCTTGGAAGCACAAACCCACATCCGCAAAACCGCCCCCTTAGAAATGCGCGACATCACCTTAATTACCCCGGAAGAACTTAGCGAAATCCGCCGCATTTGGCTGGAACAAAAGCACGAATTTGATGATAGTTTGCCCCGAATTTACGAAGAAGTCACCGGCGAACGTTTTGAAGACAGCCGCCCCGCCGCCGAAAGAAAACTTTTGGGTAGCGATGAATGGACTGTACTCGAAGAAATGTGCGAGGACAAAATGCACTTGGAATTGATGGCAAAACTTCTGGATACAGAACGCCAATATTATACCAAACCCCGCCGTACAGGGATTTACGGAGATTTGGACAAATGCTTTGAAACCAGTTCGCGATCGCAGGAAGAAGCCATTAGCAACGCCCACTATCAACGGAATCTCAAAAAAGCGGTGGAAGATGTCAAGGCAAATCCGGCCCTGAATATTCAGCAAGTCAAAAATGCGATCGCCCAAACTAACACTTCCGCAAAATCCGATACCGTCGATATTGCCAAACTCAAAGAAGAACTTGAAAGCAGCAGCAACGAAGACAAGCAGTTATCTTGGGCGGATATCAAATATTCAACTCCAGATATCGGAGGGGGAAAAGAGGAAAAATTAGGATAATGTCGATAATTGGCGATCGGGCTTATCCACAAACCCGCCGGGAATTGAAATCCCCGTCTCATAGCGAAAGTCGGTTAAAACCGACTGAATAGCTCAATTCGATAATTGGCGATCGGGCTTACTTACAAGTCCGCCGGGGATTGAAATCCCCGTCTCATAGCGAAAGTCGGTTAAAACCGACTGAAGGGCCAAATTCCACAATTACCGACTTCAGTCCTCTTTAAGAGGACTTTCGCTATGAGACAGGGATTTCAATCCCTGTCGGACTGTCGGACTGACAAAAAGCGCGATTGACCCCGATCGCCCCCGATCGAACTTTGAGTATTCGCTGATATCTACCTAAAAAAAGGAAAAATGCTTATGGCAATGTGGCGGCTGTACTATCATTTAGTTTGGGCAACAAAAGAGCGACAGCCTCTCATATCTCCCGCAAAAGAAACAGAACTTTACTCTTATATCATCGGCAAAGCAGACACTCTCAATTGCATCCTCCATGCGATCGGCGGCACAGAAAATCACATCCATTTAATAGTTTCTATTCCTCCGACACAATCGATCGCTGAATTCGTTAAAAATATTAAAGGTAGTAGCAGCCGTTATCTCAATCAAACTTTACAAAATTCCAATAAATTTGCGTGGCAAGAGGGATACGGAGTATTTTCTTTAGGACAAAGACAACTCGAACAAGCAGTCGCTTATGTTATTAATCAAAAGGAACATCACTTGCAAAAAACCACAAACTCACATCTCGAACAAATGACTCATCAAGACGATTCACCCACCCGGTGGCACCCAAATTCACCAGAGAATTAATTGAAAAATATTGGCAGACTCCCCGATTTTTGGCATCTCCTGCTATCCGGACTCTTACGGGCGATCGGTTTTACCCGCAGTCCGCCGGGGATTGAAATCCCCGTCTCATAGCGAAAGTCGGTTAAAACCGACTGAAGAACCAAATCAAACGATCGCCGACTTCAGTCCTCTTTAAGAGGACTTTCGCTATGAGACAGGGATTTCAATCCCTGTCGGATTATGAGACTCACCGATCGACCCCGATCGCACCCACCAACTCTCATCCCACCAACCAACAACATCTACATCTACATCTACAATGCAATTCCTCGAACTCGTCCTCAAAAACTTCGGCCCCTACGCAGGCATCCAAACCATCAATCTCCGCCCCGAAAAAGACGGAAATCCCTGCCCGATCGTCCTATTTGGCGGCATGAATGGCGGCGGCAAAACCACCCTCATAGACGGCATTCGCCTCGCCCTTTACGGCGGCAGAGCCCAATGTTCCACCAGAGGAAATTTAAGCTACAGCGACTTTCTGAATCAATCAGTCAACCGCCACACTCCACCATTAGACGATACCCGCGTCGAATTAATATTTGAACAAGTCCAAGACGACAAATTAACCCAATACAAAATAGTCAGATACTGGACAAAAAATGACACCAAAGATAACTTAAGCATTCTCATATATAGTGAAGTAGTCAATGATTGGTGGTCAGATAAAGCCATTACTAAAACCTGGGATGAATATATCGAAACCCTTTTACCAGTCGGCATATCCAACCTATTTCTGTTTGATGGCGAACAAGTCAAAGAATTAGCAGAACTTGAAACCCCCCCCGAGTTTGTCGTTGGGGCAATTAAATCTCTTTTAGGTTTAGAATTAGCAGAACGCCTCGCCGTTGATTTAGAAATATTAGCTAGTCGAAAACGCAAAGCAATTGCGGACAAAAAAGACTTGGCCGCTTTAGAAAAAATCGAACAAACTTTTCAGGATATTACTCAAAAAACCGCCGATGCAAAAGAAAAACAAGCCAGCTTTAAAACCAAATTAGAGAAAGCTCAAAAAAATCAGCAACAAGCATCCGAGAAATTTATTTATCAAGGTGGTAAAATAGCAGCCGATCGCAGTCAACTAGACAGACAACTAGATGACTACAAAAATCAGGCAGAAAAAACCCGTAAAACCATGATGGAATTAGCCTCAAATACGCTACCACTAGCGCTAATTCCTTCCCTACTAACCGCAGCCAAAACCCAAGCAGAAACAGAAGCCAGCCAGCAGCAAGCAAAAATCGCTCAAAATGTAATCAAACAAAGAAGCGATCGCCTGCTGAACTATATCGCCGAAATCTCATTAAATGCCCAACAACTAGATAAAATTCAAGACTTTATCCGCCAAGAAGACCAAGAACTCGAACAGCAAGCAGGAACAGACATTCCGCCCTGGATGAACGCCGATGAAAATAGCATCCAGCAACTAGAAAACCTGCTTAGCTACCAAATCCCAGCCCAGCAAACCGCCACCGCCGAACAAATAGCAGAAATCAAAAACATCGAAGCAGAAATCGACTTCACAGATAGACAAATCGCAGGTGCAGCTTCCCCCGAAGCCTACGAGAAACTAGAATTGGCAGTGAAAAATGCTCAACAAGTAGTTGCTGATGCAGCCGCCGACTTGGAATCAGCCAACCGCCGCATCGATGAATTAGAGAAAGAATTAGCCAAAACCCAAAAAGAACTGGAAACCTACAGCAGCGAATATATCACCATCAGAAACAGCCAACACGTCATCGCCTCCATCGCCAAAGCCCAAGCTACCCTGAAACAGTTCAAAGAAAAACTCACCCTCAAAAAACTCAACAAACTCGAAGTAGAAATTACCGACTGTTTCCGCTATTTGCTGCACAAAACCGATTTAGTGCACAGAGTTGCGATCGACACTGACACATTTAGCCTGTCAATTTACGATCCAGAAGGCAAACCAGTACCCAAACACAGACTTTCGGCTGGGGAAAAACAACTGCTGGCGATCGCCTTTTTGTGGGGATTGGCCAGAGTATCGGGTAGATTGTTACCAGTGGCGATCGACACTCCCCTGGGCCGCCTCGACTCATCTCACAGAAACCACCTAGTTGAAAAGTATTTCCCCTCAGCCAGCCACCAAGTTATCCTGCTTTCTACGGACACAGAGATTACCAAATTAGAATATGATAAGCTGCAAGAATTGGAGGCGATCGCCCACAGCTACATCCTGAAATACGACTCTGCCAAACGCCAAACCACTGTGGAAGAAGGTTATTTTTGGTAAAATCTATGGTAAATATCCTACAAGCACAAGCCGTAAACCTCCGCGATCTAATCGATCAATTTGGCATTCAGTTAGTCGAAGATGAGCAATTTTTTCGCGAATGGCAAGACAACCTCCCCGAACTGACTGACTTAGACAAGCAACTTCTAGACAAAGTAAAAGCAGGTTATATTAACTTGCTCAATTACCCGCCTTTGCTAGAAAATGTGATTCGGATGTCTGTACTAGATCCGATGCTTTTTATCGGAGATTTTTACTTGACCCCATTTTATGTAAAAGCGGAAACATCTGTAGAAATTGTTAGCGAAGATGAGGGAACTATCATCCGAGGAAAGATGGATACTTTAGTATTAAGAGACCAATTCTGGGTGATGGTGATCGAATCCAAAAAAGCAGGATTTTCTATTGAAGAAGGACTTGCACAAATCCTTGCTTATATGCTATGTAACCCTTACCCAGATAAACCCAGCTACGGTCTGATTAATGCTGGAGGAAGTTTCATATTTGTTAAATTGGTGAAGGCAGAAGTACCTCTATATGCTTTGTCTGACCCTTTTGATATTCGCAGACGGGGTAATGATTTGTACACTGTTCTCAGAATTATGAAGCGTTTGAGTCAATTAGTAGTCTTATCAACCTAGGGTTAAAAATATGGAACCACCAGTCGATCGCATCTGCCTCTCTCAAACAGCCAAAGACCAGCTATCTAAACTCAAACGATCGACTAAAATCGATCGGTGGAACGTCCTGTGCAGGTGGGGATTTTGCCGATCGCTCGCCGAACCCAGCATACCATCGCCAGTACCGATTAAGAGCGACAGCAACGTAGAGTTAAGCTGGGATGTTTTTGGCGGCGATATGGCTGATATTCTGATAATTGCTCTCAAGCAGCGGTGTCATCAAGATAATTTGGGTACGTCCAAGGAAACTCTCGCCCAACAGTTTCGCCTGCACTTGCATCGAGGTATTGGCTATTTAGCTGGCGATCCGAATATTAAGAAGATTGAAGATTTGGTGGCGATCGCTCTAGAGCCTGAGAAATTGAGAAATTAAACGAACCGCGAAGGCGCAAAGAACGCGAAGGAAGAAAGAGAAGGGAAGAGTTTACAATTTATTTGGGAGTGCTATCAGTGCCAATGTTTGGCTGTCGCGGTGGAGGATTTTATACCAAATTACAAATTTTACCTGATAGAATAAGGGTTGGAAGGAAGTAGATGTTTGAAAGTAGTAGTTGAGGAGTTCCATGGGGCTATTGTTAAATTCGATGATTTAACAATAGGGAATTCCTGGCGATCGCAGTTACAGCAAACTGTCACTTCCTGCGCTGACTCGCTCGCCTTCACTGCCCAAAACCCCCAAACCCTCACCAAATCAAACTTTCTTGCGATCGACATCCTGCATTCCCCAGCCTAAAAGCAGACAATTCAACAACTGTACCAGTAATAACAACGGTTCGTAGTGAGGACTTTAGTCCTTCTTCTTGCGGACTGAAGTCCTCACTACGAACCTATTTGATTGCGATCTTTCTTTTGGGTAATGAGATGACTAATGACTACTGACTATTGACTTCTTCCTTCCGCAAAAGCGGGAAAAAATGCCCCACAGGCCCTTGCCCTTCCCCAATATCCAAAGCATATTTGAGGGCAGTAGTAACATAATTCTTGGCTAATGTCACTGCTGTAAACAAATCTTTACCTAATGCTAGATTAGCAGCGATCGCAGCACTCAACGTGCAACCAGTCCCGTGAGTATTCCTAGTATCAACCGTTTCAGTTTTCAACACATCCAGCCGCGTACCGTCAAACCAAACATCAATTCCCCGCAAATCTCCCGCCATCCCGCCACCTTTGACTAAAACAGCTTTCGCGCCCGATCGATAAATCTCCTGCGCTGCCGATCGCATATCATCTAAAGAAACAATCTCTCTTGAGCTCAAAATCTCAGCCTCAAAGCGATTCGGAGTTACGACAGCCGCCAAAGGAATCAAATTATCGCGCAAAAATGCGATCGCACCCTCGTCAATCAACTTAACTCCCGCCCGCGAAACCATCACCGGATCGACAACCAAATTCCCTATATTTAAATTCTGTACCTGCGCAGCCACCGCCACCATAATCTCCCGGTTTAGCAGCATCCCAGTCTTCGCAGCCTGCACCCCAATATCCCCAACTACCGCCTGGATTTGAGCAGCTACAGCCTCAGGAGACAAAGCATCCACCCGCGTCACCCCTAAAGTATTTTGGGCTGTCACGCAAGTCAGAGCACTCGTACCGTGCACGCAGTGAAATGCAAACGTTCGCAAATCTGCCTGGATCCCCGCCCCGCCGCCGCTATCAGATCCGGCCACAGTCAAAGCCACAGGAATCCTCGATTTTATCATCTTTTTTCAACCGCAGATAAACGCCAAATTTCCCCAGACACATCCCATCTTATCTGCGTTCATCAGCGCTCATCCGCCCCCATCTGCGGTTAAAAAAAACCCAACCAAATTAGCTATCATTAAAATAAATGTAAATAATTATTGCAAACACTTATGAAACTCACCCGTATCGACCTCAACTCCTGGATCTTCCACATCGCAGGCCAAACCATCTTAGTCGATCCCTGGCTAGTCGATCCCCTGGTATTTTACGGTCAACCCTGGCTGTTCACCGCCTACCACAATACCCCTGTCGCCTTTACGCCCAGTACCTTACCGCCGATCGATCTTATCCTCATTTCCCAAGGCTTAGACGACCACTGTCACAGACCAACACTCGAAAAGCTCGATCGGACAATTCCCGCGATCGCCTCACCCACCGCCACCAAAGTCCTCAACAGTTTAGGCTACACCAATATCACATCTTTAGCAAATTGGCAAGAGTCTAAATTTAAAGAAATATTACAAATCACCGCCGTACCCGGAGCCGAAATCCAGCCCGGACAAGAAGAAAACGGCTATTTACTCAAAGATTTAAACAGCGGCGAAACACTTTATTACGAACCGCATCTGCCGCCCTTAGAAAAAGTTAAACAGAAAATAGACACCGTAGACGTAGCCATCGCCCCCGTCATCGGTCAAATCTTCCCCTTCCTCGGACAAATCATCATCGGCCCTGCTGAGGCCCTGAAACTTGCCCAAACCCTAAAACCTCGGTTTTTTGTACCTACAACCACAGGAGATATCCGAGCCACGGGTATTTTACCAATGTTAGTGAAGTCGATCGGCAGCATCCCCGAATTTCGCGATTTACTTGCCAATTCGGGACTATCCACCCAGCTACTCGAACCCGAACCCGGACAAACCCTAGAGATTTGAGATTTGAGATTTGAGATTTGAGATTTTTTAGATTGGAGATTGCTGATTGTAGATTTTAGATCTAATCAGCCATCCCCAATCCCTAATCTCTAATATATCTACATAGATTAGAGATTTTTTAGATGGGAGATTTTAGAGCGAATCCGCCTTCCTAATCCCCAATCCAAAATCCAAAATCATTTTGGGCGACGGTTTCGCAAAAACTCAGGAATATCCAATCCGAAATCCTGCGGTTTTGCTTTCGCATCCTGCGGCTGTTGAGCAGGAGTCACCGGCACAGTCGCAGCCCGCCAAGGAGCATTAACATTTTGCGTGCGCGAAGCCTGAGACGATGAGATCATTTCCCCCGAAAAACCAGTAGCGATCACAGTAATCTTAATTTCGCCCTGAAGCCGCTCATCAATCACCGCTCCAAAAATAATATTGGCATTCGGATCGACAACTTCGTAAATCGTCTCAGCCGCCGCATTAACTTCATGCAGCGTCATATCTGTACCGCCAGTGATGTTAAACACTACACCTCTAGCGCCCTCGATCGAGGAAGCTTCCAGCAAAGGCGAAGAAATCGCCTGCATTGCAGCTTCCCTAGCCCGCGACTTGCCCGATCCCACACCGATACCCATCAAAGCCGAACCCGCATCCGCCATTACAGCGCGCACGTCAGCAAAGTCAACATTCACCAAACCGGGAATGGTAATAATGTCAGAAATACCCTGAACCCCTTGGCGCAGGATATCGTCAGCCACTCGGAAAGCCTCTTGTACGGGCATTTGTTCCGAAATCACCGACAGCAGCTTGTCGTTGGGAATCACGATCAGCGTATCCACCCGGCTTTGCAAAGCGGCGATTCCTTCTTCAGCTTGGCTGGTGCGCCGCCGTCCCTCAAACGTGAAAGGCCGGGTTACGATGCCCACAGTCAAAGCGCCCATTTCTTTAGCCACTTCCGCGACAATCGGAGCCGCGCCCGTGCCCGTACCGCCACCCATGCCGGCCGTGATAAACACCAAATCGGCGTGATTCAAAGCATTAGCAACTTCGTCGCGAGACTCTTCAGCAGCCTTTTGTCCGATCGCCGGATTGCCGCCCGCGCCCAAACCGCGCGTCAACTTTTGTCCGACTTGCAAGCGTTTCGGAGCATTAGAGAGCACCAGAGCTTGGGAATCCGTATTCACGCACCAAAACTCGACACCAGAAACCTCGCTAGCAATCATCCGGTTAACGGCATTGCCGCCACCACCGCCAACGCCAATTACTTTGATTTTGGCGGCACTGCTGGGCATTATGTCTTTGGGATTGACCATAGGATCGATATCAATACTATCTACATTTACATAACCAGACTTGCGTCTAAACGGATTGGCGGAATCTAAGGCCACCGGAAAATTTTTTACTTCTTCCGAAGGGGGACTGTCTTGGTCAGACCCCTGACTATTATTAAGGTTCATGAGAGTCTGGGATAGTAGATTACAGCTTTTTAACTAAACTAAACGCCAATTCACCATCAACTATATGCTAATGTTGCGCGAAAAACTAACACTGGTCGAGGCTCAATGTTAGCAATCTCGGATTTGGCCGCTGTTGCTCGCCCATAGCTTGCATACCCCATCTAGGTGCTTGTGCACAAGGCACTTCTACGCAAGGCAAAATGAAAAAAATGGATACCAGCCCTTAACGCATCGGATCGAACCCAAAGTTATGAATTTTTTTTCCGATGCGGATCGGTATCAAAAAAGTGTCCCTATTTCCAGTCTTGCGTATTGATACCCAGAGCTAAAAATTCTGATTGTCGATCGACGACGATACCTTTTACCTTTGGCAGACACAGGCTCAATTCTGAGCCGGAGTTGGTGCGGGAGTTGAACTCTCCAAACTAGGAGGGGGTTCTGGCAAGTGGACGATCGGGGCAGCAGGATTTCTCAAGTCAATGTAGGCTATTTTGCTTGAATCTAGCTGTTTTGGCAATTGTCGCATTCGGTCTAAAACTTTAAGCTGCTCGATAGTCTTGGAACTGTACGGCCCTAAGTGTACCGTACCGATCTCTGTTTTCAAGATCAAGTTATTTGGGTTTTGCCAGTCTATCTCAGACACTTTCACAGTCAAGCCGCTGAGTCCTTGGTAAAACTTCGGCCACGAGGCTCGATACTGTTCCAAAGGCCCGATGACTTTTAAAGTTGGCAAAGAATGCTGGGGCCCGGTTCCCTGAGGGCTGACCGGTGCGATCGAACTATTGTCCGATCGCACAGCAGTATAACTCTCCGACGGCATCCAACCTCCGCGAGCATCCAGCCACCCCACCTTGTCCTTGTCGCTAGATTTCAACACCGCAGTCGGCTGCGCCACCGCCACCGGCAGCCTTTCTGAGACTTCTATTGTCAAAGAAGGTGGAAACAAGTTGCGAGTCACCTTCGCTTTGGCGATCGGCCCCGTTGATTCCAGCTTTTCGGCCAGGGCCTGCGGTTGAATTCCCCACAGCGACTGCGGGTAAGACAGCGGCACCAAAGAGCGCACCGCCTTGTCCGACAGCCACTGATTGCCCTCCACCTTCACTTGTTCCGATCGAGCAATCAACCAAGCCGGCTGTGCAATCCACCACAGCAAACCCCCGGCCATCGCGCTCGCTGCCAGCATTTGCCACAGCAGGGCTGCCGATCGAGCGCGACGCTGCCGCCGCAACTCTTCGCGCCTGCGCCCTAACTCTTTTTGAGAAACCACTCCAAAACTAGCCATCTACCTCTTGACAATTTAACTAGACAGACGGGAATTCCCCCACTATACCGTAGTCAGTTAATAGGGGATGAAAGGCGCGTGAGTTGTACCCAGCGAAACCTTCGGCGGAGTTTATCTGCTTGCCCTTCGACTAGGCGAGCGGATAAACGCAGTCGTTGGGTTCAGGGTATCGCAAATTTCTTGTATTTTCCTAGCATCTCTGATATATTAGCAGAGATGTGGATTGCCGATAATGTATCAAAACTATAAATTCCGAATCTACCCAACAGCCGAGCAGCAGACGTATTTTGCGGGTGCTTTCGGTTGTTGTCGTTGGTTCTGGAATTACAGCTTGAATCTATGCCAGCAAACCTATAAAGATACTGGCAAAGGACTGAGTAGAGGTGCAATACAAGGATTGCTTCCAAGCCTCAAAAAAGAATATACTTGGTTAAAGTCAGCTTATTCTCAATCACTTCAAGTAGTGGCGCTAAATCTATCTACTGCCTACAAAAACTTCTTTGATAAGCGAGCAGGTTTTCCGAGCTTCAAATCTAAGCATGGAAGACAGTCTGTTAGTTACCCTCAGAATGTTAAAGTAGGCGATAGTTTCATCAAGCTGCCGATCGTCGGTGAGGTACATTGTCGGATTCATCGACCGCTAGAGGGCACCATCAAAACCGTTACTATTTCTCAAAATACTGATGGTAAATACTATGCCTCAATCTCAGTAGATCGTGGACAAGAAACCCCTGAAAGTGATGCGTCGGGCAAGGCCATAGGTTTAGACGTTGGGCTGAACGATTTCTGTGTTACCAGTGATGGCAGCAAGTATGTCAACCCCAAACATCTCAAGAAGCATAGCCGGAATCTGAAGCGTAAACAACAGAAACTAAATCAAAAACAAAAGGGGAGTAACACCAGACAAAAGGCTAAAAAATTAGTAGCCAAAGTTCATTCAAAAATCAAAAGAGTGCGCGAAGATTTTCTGCACAAGCTGTCCCGCAAGATAGTAGACGAAAACCAAGTTATTGCAGTAGAAAATCTCAACATCAAAGGTATGGTATGCAATCACTGTCTAGCAAAAGCTATTAGCGATGCTGGATGGGGAATGTTTGGAACAATGTTAAAGTACAAGGCCCAGATACTAGGTAAGGTCTACATCGAGGTAGACCGCTTTTTTCCTAGCTCTAAGACTTGCAATAATTGTCTCCACAAGGTATCATCCATGCCTTTGAATGTTCGTCATTGGGATTGTCCTAAGTGTCATAGCCGTAACGATAGAGACGTGAACGCGGCGAAGAATATTAGAGATGAAGCCTTGCGGATTTTGGCATTGGGAACCAGTGCTACTGCCAATGGACGGAATGTAAGTCAACCTGGTAAGATTTCGGTCTTGCTGGATGCTGTTCCGCTTGAAGTTGGAAGCTCCCGTCATAGCGGTATCCCGCCTGACGATGAGTAGTTCACCCAGATCCCCGCGAAATTACCCATAAGCAGGGCAAATATCCGTAAATTCACTGGTTCAGTTAGATAATTAAAATTTCTTAATTAAAAATTCCAAATTCCCGCGCCGTCCGGTTCATTAGCAGATAGAGGTTGTTTAGGTATTTAGGGCATTACCCCACACGGCAAAGTGTGATAAATCAAACTAAACTCAACGAAAGAAAGTTTAGACTTTCGATTAACTCTTTTAACTTTTAGCCGGCTTCAATTGTGATCGCACTCGAATTAGACAGATTTTATAAAGCCTGCAACCCGAGCAAGACCCTTGTCGCGGGAGACCCAGGAGATTATCAATACTACATCGATTTTGGTTCTGTGCGGGGTGGCAAAATCATTGAATCTTTACAGCGAACCATCACCCGCATCTCCCCCGACGAGCCAACCTGTCAGCTATTTACAGGGCATATCGGCTGTGGCAAATCTACCGAATTGTTTCGACTCAAAGCTGAGCTAGAGCAAGATGGTTTTTGCGTCGTCTACTTCGAGTCTTCCCAAGACTTAGACATGGGCGATGTAGACATCAGCGATATTTTGCTGAGCATTGCCCGCCAAGTCAGCGAAACGATGGAATCCGCCAAAATTAAACTCAGACCGAGCTACTTTACCAATCTGTTTGCAGAAGTGGCAGAATTTTTGCAGACTCCCATAGATTTGTCAGCGGAAGCGGAGTTATCTATAGGCATTGCTCGAGTTACTGCTAAAACTAAAGATTCTCCCAAACTGCGATCGCAACTCAGGCAATATCTCGAACCCCGCACCAACAGTATCTTGCAGTCGATCAACGAAGAACTCCTCGACAGAGCTAATGCCGAACTCAAGCAACAAGGCAAAAAAGGCCTCGCAGTCATCGTTGACAATCTCGATCGCCTCGACGCCTCCCTCAAACCCAGCGGACGCACCCAGCCAGAATACCTGTTTTTAGACCGCGGCGAACAGTTGAAAAAACTCAATTGCCACGTCGTCTACACCATTCCCCTGACTTTGATTTTTTCTAACGACTTTGGCCGTCTCGCCAGTCGATTTGGAGTCAAACCCAAGGTGATGCCGATGGTACCCGTGCTGAGGCGATCGGGCGACGATCATATCGAAGGAATGGCACTGCTGCGCCAGCTCGTATTGGCTAGAGCTTTCCCCACAGTCGCTCCCGCCCAACGCATCGATTTGATTTCCAAAGTCTTTGACTCTCCCGAAACTTTAGACAGGCTTTGCCGGATTAGCGGTGGCCATGTTCGCAATCTACTGATGCTTTTGTATAGCTGTTTGCAACATGAAGATCCCCCCTTCTCTCGCGAATGCCTCGAAAGCGTCATTCAAGAATATCGCGATGACCTTTTGGGAGCCATCAATGACACGGAATGGGAATTGTTGTTTCAAGTCGTCAACCGACAAAGTGTAACCGGCGAAGAAGAATCTCAAATCTTGTTGCGAAGTATGTTTGTCTTTGAATACCGGGATCAAGAAGGTCGCTGGTTTGGCATCAATCCAGCCCTAGCAGAAACCAGAAAATATCAGGAGTGGCAGCAACGAAATCACCAAGAATAGTTGGGATTTTTGAGATCGCATTCTTCGACTCTAAGATCCGTTAGCGGCGAGTAAATTGGAAACTATTTAACTTAAAATTTACCGTTCAAAACTCCCAATTTCTACAATCCAATAAGCACGCAGTCAGCGGTTTTTCCCACTGGCTGATTTCTCTTAAATGCGGTCTTTACGCCGCGCATATAATTGCCCCATAAATATTTGTCACCACACAATACATTTCCCCAACCTCAACTGTCATATCTCCCATGCCAGACCATGTAGGTAGGTATGTATTGATCCGTTGCTCCTAGTCTGGAGCGAGCATCCATGACGAGTTTTTTTCTTTTTTCCAAATATATGCTACAGATATACCTATTGTTTACTAATAGCTAGTCGCTGGTATTATCGATACATTTAGCTGTCTGATATTTATGAATGGAGGATTTTATCTGTAGCTGACTAAAAAATATTTGATCTAGGTTTAATTTTTATTGTCAAGTTTCCCATTCTCTGAGATTGGGAGCTATGATGTTTTTAGATTAAACCTGATGACTATGTAAGTATTCATAGGAGAAGTACGAAAAACTACGTATTCCTACAGATATAAAGCGCCAGACAGATACGGGCATCTCTAGGTAGATACTGTTTCCGTCACGATCGGCAATCGTTAGGTAATTGATTTCTGCAAAAGGGGTGCACGCATGACCGATCTACTTAAACAACAAGAAACCGCCAGCTACAACGAGCGATCGCTCAAAACTCTGGTAAGATCCATCGCCATGTCTCAGCAGCAATTTTCGCTAATTTTGGTGCGCTGCAACTACGAGCAGTTGCGGCAGCACATAGCGCAGCGGCTGCGAGAAATGTCCGCAGTTCCAATTCAAGATCTCGTCCTGCCAGCATCCGTCAAAACCCTTTACACTACCCTCCAGGCAAACACGCTTCAGAACGGGGCTTCGGCTGTAGGTTCTGCCTCAGCTTTGATGGTATTTGGTTTAGAAACAGTAGTAGCGATCGACGAATTGATGGCCTCTACCAATCAAGTGCGAGATGAATTTCGCAAAAATTTTTCCTGTCCGGTGATTTTGTGGGTAACAGATGACATTGTGACCAAAATGATTCGTCTGGCCCCGGATTTCAAAAGTTGGGCCGCCGCCACCATTAAATTTGAAATGGCTGTTGACGAATTAATTAATTTCTTGGCACAGCAAGCCGATACTATATTTAAAGTAGGCGAAATAAATCAAGAACTCGGCAGCAGTACAGCAGGCACCCGACCAGGTTTTTGCACCTGCGAAACCGACTGGGAAAAACCAGCCCAGGAGCATCAAATTAGCTCCGGAGAACGCTTTCTCACCTTTAACTCTCAACTCCAAAACGGACGACAATTAGATGTCCACTCGTATTCGCCTTTGAGTCCGGGCAATACCCTCGATTTGGCGATCGGCTCTTTGTCGCGCCGAGAACTAGAATTAGCTTTAAGAGATTTACACAATCGCGGTCAAGAATTAGAACCCGCCCTGAAAGCCAGCCTGCAATTCGTTCTGGGTCGAGATTACTATGTCAGCGACCAAACCGAAACAGCATTAATTCATTACCAAGAAAGCTTAATATTTTGGCAGCAGCAAACCGGCAACTGGGAACTGGCAAACTGGGAATATGCCGAAAATCGATCGACCCTCTGCTCATCATTGTCGAATCCTGTCCCCAACATCCTATTTTTAGAGAGAGAAGGCATAGTGCTATTTCACATAGCCCTGTGTCACAGATTGCAAGCAGCCAGAAATCCGGTAGCCAACCGCCACCACTGGGAACAAGCTTGGATTAGCCTGGAACAATCTAGAAACGCTTTCTCCCTTGCCGATCGCCCAGAATTGGTAGCTGAGGTGACAGCACACCTCGGAGAGGTACTGCAACGCCTCAAAGCTTGGGGAGAGTTGCAAGCATTAGCTGAAAATTCTTTGCAGTTGCACTTCACCTACGGTACTCCCAGCCAATTAGCTCAAGATTACGGGTTTTTGGCTGAAGTTGCCCTGCAAGAGTCCAGGTGGACTCAAGCCCGCCAGCTAGCCGAGTTGGCTTTGGCGATTTTGGATCAAACACCTAACGATTTAAGATTGTTGATTGAAGATTTGAGATTGGGATTTGCGGGAAATTATCCAGAATTCGTGGGTACTAACGAGTTCAGTAACGATCCCAAATCTAAAATCCAACATCCCAAATCCGATCGCAGTTCGTATCTTTTACTGTTAGCTCGCAGTTTGCGGGAGCTAGGCCAGTGGGAAGCGGCGGTTCATTCTTTGGAGTTAGCTCAAAATCAAAGCGAACCCAAGTACGATCCCCGACTTTACATCGATATTTTGACAGAACTCCAAGCGGTTTATTTCGAGCAGGGAGAGTATCTCAAAGCTTTCCGGATTAAAAAAACCCAGCGATCGATCGAGTATCAATACGGATTTAGAGCTTTTATCGGAGCCAGCCAATTGCAACAGCAGCGTCAAGCTGTCAATCCTTCGAGCCCCTCAGCTCAAAATCAAGCTGCGATCGCAGCGGAAATGACAGCTTATTCCCGCCAAAAAGATATCAATAAATTGCTCGAAAGAATTAGCAGGGACGATCATAAATTAACTATTATTCACGGGCCCAGCGGAGTCGGAAAAAGTTCTCTAGTCAACGCCGGCTTAGTACCTGCTTTGAAAAATATTACTCCGGGCGCACGCGATGCCTTGCCAGTAGTTATCAAAGTTTACACCGACTGGCTGGTGGAATTAGAAAACGCTTTGAACGGAGCGCTGTACGACAAACAAGCCGAAGATGAAACGCAATTAATCGCTCAAGGACTAAAGGAAATCCACAAAAGCAGTTGCTCTATTTCTCCAGAACGCGGCTCGGAAACTTCTTCTTTTATTATAGAGCAGTTACGCGAAAATGCCACAAATAATTTGTTAACTGTGCTGATTTTCGACCAATTTGAAGAATTTTTCTTTGTTTCGACTTCGGTGGCACAAAGACAACTTTTTTATAACTTTTTGCGATTGTTTTTGAACCTACCTTATGTCAAGATAATTCTGTGCTTGCGCGAAGATTACTTGCACTATTTGCTCGACTGCGATCGCTTCCCCGATCTCGACGCCATTAACAATAATATTCTCGACAAAAGCATCCGCTACCAACTACGCAGTTTTTCAATGAAAGACGCGCGGGCTGTGATCGGACACTTAACGAAACGGGCAGAATATTATTTAGAACCGGCACTGATCGATGCCTTCGTGGAAGATTTAGCAGACGAACTGCAAGAAGTGAGACCGATCGAATTGCAGGTAGTGGGAGCGCAACTGCAAGAAGAAGGTATTACAACTCTAGCACAATACCAGCAATTGGGCGCCAATCCCAAAGCAGAATTAGTGAAGCGATCGCTCGAAGGAGTGATCTCTGACTGCGGCCTGGTTAACGAAGACGCAGCTTGGAAAATATTGTTTTCCCTGACGGATGAAAGAGGCGTTCGGCTGATTAAAACCAAACACGAACTGTCCTTAGTGACAGGCCAGCAGCCGGCAGATGGGGGCGAAAGTGAATTATTGGCGATCGGCAGCAGAGGAAGAATTTCCCTACAGCGACAGTTCGCAAAAGAACCAGAAAGCGGACAAAAGAAAACCGACAACCTCGACTTGATTTTAGACATTTTAGTCGGTCACGGTTTGCTATTTCTGCTGCGGGAATCGCCCGAAGACCGCTATCAATTGGTACACGACTATTTAGTGCGGCCGATCCGCCAAAGATTTGGCTTAGAAGCCAGACTCCACAAAGCAGAAGCCGACAAAAAGATGAGTCAAGCACAGCTCTACCGAGCCAATACTTTTCTCAAACAAATGCTAGGAGTAGCAGTGATCGGCGTCCTATTGCTAACGAGTTCCACGATCGCCGCCGTCAACTTTTGGTGGCGGGCAGTCGGTCAAAAACAGCTAGCTGTCGCTCAAACTCAGCGAGCCGAAATTAGTACCCTCACAGCAGCTTCTGAAGCTCTTTATTTCTCAAACAACAAATTTGACGCCATGCTAGAAAGTTTGAGAGCGGGTAAAAAGTGGAGACAGATAGAACGCTCCAAAGAAATGCACACTCTCAAAGACACGGAAATTCTGATTGCTGCTGCCCTCCAGCAAGCAGTTTATGGCGTCAAAGAACGCAACCGTTTGGAGGGACACGGTGACGTAGTTTGGGGTTTGGCTTTCAGTCCAGACGGTCAAACAATAGCTTCTGCTAGCGTAGATAAAACCGTGAAACTTTGGCGGCGCGACGGCAGTTTGCTGGCTACTTTCAAAGGACACACTAACAGCGTCTCCTGTGTCACTTTCAGTCCCGACAATAAAACGATCGCCTCGGCAAGTTTAGATAAAACTGTCAAAATTTGGCAAACAGACGGCACTTTGCTGACCACTTTAACGGGACATACTAATAGCGTTACCACCGTTGCTTTTAGCCCGGACGGCCAAACGATCGCCAGCGCATCCACAGACAAAACTATCAAAATTTGGAAAACCGACGGTACGTTGCTGCAAACGATCGCACAACCAGCTCCCATAAATTGGATCAGCTTCAGCCGCGATGGTAAAATCATCGCTGCGGCGAGCGATGACGGCACTGTAAAACTGTGGAATGCTGACGGCAGGTTAATCGCTAATTTGTGGCACAGCGAAAACAAAAAACCCTCCAAAGTTTACACGGTCAGTTTTTCCCCCGACGGTGAAACGCTCGCCAGTGCCGGTGAAGACAAAACGGTCAAAATCTGGAGCATCGCTGCCATAAAATACCCAGCCCGAAAAAAATCAGCCAAGGCAAATAAGGGCGAACTGCTAACAACTTTGCGGGGACACAGCAAGTGGGTATTTGGTGTCAGTTACTCCCCCGACGGTAAAACACTTGCTTCTGGAAGCGCAGACGGGACTGTCAAACTCTGGAGTCTGGCTGGTGTTGGCGACAAACGCCCAACGGATGCTAGCAATATTAAACCGGACAGTCGTTTGCTCAGAACTTTTGAGGGACACGCCGATCGAGTTACTCAGGTAAGTTTTAGCCCGGATGGCAAAACTTTGGCTTCAGCAAGTTTTGACAAAACAGTCCGACTTTGGCGGCTCGATGATGTGCCGCTCAAAACCCTCGACGGACACCAAAACCGGGTGCAAAGCGTTATTTTCAGCCCCGACGGTCAAAAGCTGGCTTCTGCTTCTACGGACAAAACTATCAAACTCTGGAGCCGCACGGGGATTTTGCTCGAAACCTTGGAAGGACACACTCAGAGAGTCGCCAGCGTCAATTTCAGCCCCGACGGACAGCTACTGGTTTCTGGGAGTTACGACAAAACGGTGAAAGTCTGGAGTCTGAACAAAGATGCGACGAGTAATAGTCTCCCTTGTCCTTCGGCGCCGCTATTCCCGTGTTCGCCTTCTGTGCTGTTTACCCTCGAAGGACACGGCGACAGCGTGATGAGCGTGAATTTTAGCCCTGACAGCGAGATTATTGCTTCGGCGAGCAAGGACAAGACTGTGAAACTCTGGACGAGACACGGCAGGTTGATTAAGACTTTGACGGGACACAAAGGCTGGGTGACTGGGGTGACATTCAGTCCTGACGGTACGATGTTGGCTTCTGCAAGCGATGACGGTACTGTCAAAGTGTGGAATCGGGACGGTGGTTTGCTGAGGACTTTTGAAGGGGCTCACAATAGTTTTGTGTTGGGGGTTGCTTTTAGCCCTGATAGCAAAATGCTGGCTTCGGCTGGTTACGACAATTCGGTGAAGCTGTGGAAGGTGGACGGAACTTTGGTAGCGACGCTGCTGAAGGGTTCTAGCGACAGCGTGACTAGCGTGGGTTTTAGCCCGGACGGTTTGTTGGTTGCTTCGGGCAGTTACGATCATAAGGTGAAGTTGTGGAGCCGCAGCGGGACGTTGCTGAAAACTTTGACCGGTCACAAGGATAGTGTGATGGGCTTGAGTTTTAGCCCGGATGGGAAAATTCTGGCTTCTGCTAGCAAGGATAACCGGGTAATTTTGTGGAATTTGGATCTTGATGATTTGCTGGTGAGGGGCTGCGATTGGGTGGGGGATTATCTCAGAACTAATCCTAATGTGAGCGATCGCGATCGGCGTCTGTGCGACGGAGTAGCGCCTAAATCTCAGTTTTAGTCAGTTGATTGTTGATGGTTGGCGGTTGACGGTTGACTGTTAAGCAACGGAGGAGACGGCAATGCCGTTTCTTGCGCCGCAAAATAATCTATCGCGATCGTACCAGATGTAACGATCGCCCGATTAATTGTAGGGAAACGGCACTGCCGTGTCCTGACTTTGGGTAATATTAATTTATTGGTGCGATCGTGGACGAAACTTCCTTTGATAGTTCAAATCTCACCCACGCTAATCTAATGAGGGTTCAACCAGAGCCTAGTCTGATGACAAACAGAGTTAGGCTCATGGGAAAAGGGTTTGAAGATGCGATTTTATGCAAAACTATCATGCCAGATGGAACTATCCGAAATGATAATTGTACAGCTTGATGAATGCTAAACATTGCTGAAAACAGATATACCCTCCGTTTGAATATCCATCATATTTCTGTTTCGTTCGGAGTCAGGTCAGAGGATGATTGTACTATAATTCAGAAGTTAAATTAATTAAATAGATAATTTATGAACGCTGAAGAATTGCTCGAACGGTATGCCAGTGGAGAAAGAGACTTTGCTGGGGTTGATTTGAGCGGTGTCGATTTGAACAAGGCAAATCTCCTTGAGATCAATCTCGCCAATGCCAATCTGATTAATGCTAACTTGAGTTATGCTGACTTGAGTAATGCTGACTTGAGCAATGCTAACTCGATCAATGCTAACTTGCGTTGTATTGACTTGATTAATGCTAACTTGAGTAATGCTAACTTGAGCGATGCTCACTTGGGTGACGCTCAGTTGATTAATGCTAATTTTAGTGGTGCTAACTTGAAAGAAGCTTGGTTGGAAGGGGCTGACTTGAGTGGAGCCAATCTAAGTAATGCCTGCTTAGAAAATGCAACTTTGCACTATGTTGACGCGACTGATGCCAACCGAGCGTGGAGCTAATTTGAAAAATGGTTTTTTATCTCGCCTCAACTGTGAAAACACAAATCTCACTGGAGCCGACCTCAGCGATGCAGATATCACTGAAGCTAGTTTTCATAAAGCAACTCTAATTGGCGCGAATCTAAGTAACACCCAGTTGCATCAAACAGGGTTTACTAATTCAGATCTTACTGGAGCAAACCTCACTGGTGCGATTCTAGAGGAAACTTGGTTTGACGGCTCAAATCTTAGCAATGCTAATCTGATGGGAGCTAGAGGAGAGCCTGAATATGGCCCAAATACAACAATCAATCTTTGCGGAGAATGGGAAGACGCTACCTTGTGCAATACTGTCATGCCAGATGGAACGATCCGAAACGATAATTGCCCAGAGCGATAAATGCTAAACATTGCTGAAAACATATCTACCCTCCGTTTGAATATTCATCATATTTCTGTGTCGATAGGCGTCAGATAAATTAATACAAATCCGCGTTAAATATCCCCTTGATAATTAACCGCACCAGCGCGACTAGGAGGTGGAGTGCGATCGGATAGGACTAGCAAAACAAAGGATAATTGTACTATAATTCAGAAGTTAAACTAATTAAATAGATAATTTATGAACGCTGAAGAATTGCTCGAACGGTATGCCAATGGCGAGAGAGACTTTGCTGAGGTTGACTTGAGCAATGCCAATTTGAAGAAAAGCAAGCTTATTGATATCAATCTCACCAAGACCAATTTAACAGATGCTGACTTGAGTGGTGCTGAGTTGATGAATGCTAACTTGAGTGGTGCTAACTTGATTTCTGCTGAGTTGATGAATGCTAACTTGAGTGGTGCTAACTTGAGCGATGCTAACATGGATTGTATTGACTTGAGCGACGCTAACTTGAGCAATGCTAACTTGAGCGAGGCTCACTTGGATGGTGCTCAGTTGATTAATGCTAACTTCAGTGATGCTAACTTGAAAGGAGCTTGGTTGGAAGGGGCTGACTTGAGTGGAGCCAATCTAAGTAATGCCTGCTTAGAAAAAGCCAACTTAGGTCATACTGACTTAACTGATGCCAACCTCAGTGGAGTCAATTTAAAAAGTGGTTTTTTATCAGGAATAAACTGTGAAAATACTAACCTCAATGGAGCAGACCTCAGCGATACAGATATCACTGAAGCCTACTTTGAAAAAGCGACTCTAATTGGCACGAATCTAAGTAATACCAAGTTGCATCAAACTGGGTTTTGGAATTCTGACCTAACTGGAGCCAATTTCAGCGGTGCAGTTCTCGATGAAACTTCGTTTGAAGGAGCCAATCTCAGCAATGCTAATCTAAAGGGGGCTCAACCAGAACCTACTCTCCTCACACAGAGGATTAGGTTGATGGGGAAAGGGTTTGAAGAAGCTATCTTATGTAAGACTATCATGCCCGATGGCAGTATCCGCAATGATAATTGTATGCCTGAACAATCCAATGAGCTAATATAAAAATTTTCAGATCCAGACAATACAAAGTGGGGATAAAAAATCAGGCTTCTTGGAGAAGCCTGGTTTTTTGCTACATTACACTCATCGGAAAACCTCTATCAATTATTCACTCTCAAGTTCCTCAGATTCCTCTTCTGGATCTGTAGGGTCTTCTGGAGGTGGCGGTGGATTTGATTTCCAAGGAAGGCTATCCCAAGTATCTCCAATAGATTTTTGCTTTGGAAAAATGTACTTGATATCTTTGATATTTTTTTTTATTTCTTGAGGAAGAAGAGGGAATAGATCGTAGCCGATCTCGTTTTCTATTTCTTCCAAAGACCAGACAGGACGTTGAGTGCGATCGTCAATCTTACTCCAATCCTTGTTTCTCCAGCCTGTGGCAATGTTACCGGGTTTTTCATTTGGCTCTTGAAGATGGGACTGCGATCGAGTTTTGCGACCATGATTGGTGAAGGGGGTAGGGGTGTTTTTAGAGCATTTGCTATAATTAAAATCCTCGGATAATTATCCTTTTTAAATCCTTGAAAAATATGGATGCAGAAGAATTAATGAAACGATATGCTGCGGGAGAAAGAGACTTTGTAGGTCTTGACCTAAGTGGCATTCTCTTGGGTAGACGTTACGCTGACGAGTTAATCAAACGATATCAGATTGAAGAAACCACTCAAATTGGTAGAGTCAACCTGCGCGGTATAAATCTCAGTGGCGCTAATCTTGAAAAGGCTAACCTGGAAGCTGTTGATTTTATGGGAGCCAATTTGAGTGGAGCTAACTTAAATGGAGCTACATTGCAGGTGGCGAGGCTCAATGAAGCTAACCTGAGCGGAGCTAACATGAAAGAAGTTATCCTTTGCGGTGCCCAATTGCATCAAACTAACTTGAATAAAGCCATTTTAGAGTGGGCGAACTTGGGCGATGCTAGTCTAAAGGGAACCGTTCTGCAACAGGCAAAGCTTAGAGGCGCTGATGTATCCACTGGTGAGTGTATTGACGTTGACTTCAGAGGGGCTGATATGAGGGAAGCTATCTCCAGCTTTTGTTCTCCCAAAGAGAGGTGCAATTTTAGCAATGTTAACTGGAATCGAGGGTGTATTCAACAATGTATGTTTATCGATTGCAATTTTACCAAGGCTAGCTTTAGCAAAGCTGGGGCGATAGAATCGAGTTTTATTCGATGTAATTTTACGGATGCTAAGTTGGAGAAAATGAAGATTTTTGATGCCTCTACGACAGGTTCTATTTTTTAGATAGCTAGAGCGTTAGAGGGTCAATAAATGTTGGAGCTGACCCTCTGACCGACTTGGGGAATAAATCTCTAAATCATTCGTTTACGGCAAGCGTTCAAAGATTATATTCTTAATCCGTTCTTTGCCTGGAGACTCTGGCAGATTAGATAAGAATTGGTATTGAGGAGATACACCTGGCAAATCTCCATTGAGCAAATCTTCCAAGTTTTGGATCGTTCGTTTTTGATACCCACTTCTTGCGTCGTTACCTAAATAGATACCATAGTGAGCATACTGAGGGAGTTCGGTATTTTTGTCTTTTGTCATAACTACTTTCCACAGACCGACTGGGAATTGAATGAGGGGATCTAAGTTTGAATTCTGCGAGATCCCCGTATAGGGACGTTGGCTGGGATTGTCGTAGTATCCATATCCCCCAGCAAACATATAGGTTTCTAGGCCGCTTGAGTTAGGCGAACTAATTACACCTCTGATTTTGCCTTCAGTATCCTCCCAAATTCCCTGGTTGTTACTGCTCTCTTGAGGAATTAAGTTTGTCGTTAAGAAAGTGGCATACAGATCCTTAGCTGTCCTGCTTCTATCAGCAACCGGAGCCAGGTGACCCCGATCTATTTCGAGGATAGGAACGTAGTTACCGTTTTCCTTAAGTTCAAAATCTATGTACCCATCTGCATACCGAACGCCTTTTCTGTTGTCCACTACTTGCCCATCTCTATCTTTGAGATAAAGCGCATCATAGTCACTATCTTTTACCGAATACCAGCCGGTTTTTACTAATTCCGGGTCTTGGGCAAAGCCGAAAAATCGCGGTCTTTTAACAGTCCCCAACCAAGTTTTATCCAACTTCCAACCTACCCAATTAACGGTGTTTTTGCTGAGGTTATAAGAAAGGGTGTATTGAGGCTTTTCAATCAAGAAGTTATTTTCAAATTGCGGATCGTTTCTCGCCTCAGTAGGATTACCCCATTTGAGTACCTCACTCTTGAAAAAGACGTTATCCATATAAACTGAATTGTCGCCAGTGCCTTCCAACTTCAATTCGAGTTTAGCCACTTTCCCTCTCAAACTCGCGGGCACATCAAAGTGAAAGGTTTCCAACCCCGACGAGCCATAACCAATGGTATCTTTATCATAGCCATAGTCGGCGGGTATACTAACGTCATAGGGTTTGCGAGTCTCATCAGCAGCATTCCGCACAGTCAAGCTAGTCCGGGTAGCTTCCTCCTTTTTGGGGTTAGCAGATTTTAAAGAAATTTCTCCGATTTTGACATTTTCTGGCGAACCTACTTCCTTCAGATAGAGATTGAGTCTTCCACCTTTGTTCAAAGATGACTCTGGAACGTGAAGATCCAGGCGCAATACTCCCCAATCCGGCACGACAAAGGGATTATGTACGATTTCAGTTAGCCCACCAGCACCTCCTAGTTGTAGCGCATAGTTGGGCTGACTTCGATCGGTACCCAATTTTTGTAGATGTTCGTACAAGCTTGGATTGTCTATCTGAGAAATCTGATTGAGATTTATCAAATATTGTTGCGGTACGTCTCGATCGACGCCAATTTCACCACTGTACAAAGACCAACCAGGAATAGCATGATCCGTCTTCCTGAAAGCGATCGCATCAAAATTCCCATTAAACAAAGTCGGAACCGCATAATCACCCCGCATTCTAGCCGAGTAAGTATTATCCTCGGAAACAGCAGCCCGATTATTGTTCAGATAATTCTCAAAATTACCTAAGTCATTTTTACCTTTCTTGCCCCCAAAATCGTAGGGACGCAGTTGAGAACCTCCCCCTAAAACCGAATGAAACCAACCCGTACCGATTCCTTCCCAAGGTGCATTAGTATCACCATTACCCTCAGTAAAATTAGCATTGGTATGGTCGGAAGTATACCAAGTCTTAGCCGCATCGGTGATATTATTTGCTGACAAATCTCCCAAGCGGCGGTAAATCAGATCGCCATTTTCTGATGGCAGTCGGCTTTCACTGAGATTAGCCGTTCCCGCATACCAAGCCCCTGCCGCCCGATGGGAAGCACCGGCCCCGTTATCCGTAAAACCAGCCAGATTGTTAAGCGAAACATTCCTATCTGACTTCCAATTCGTTCCAGAAAGTACCCGCCCGTTAAGAGTATTCCCGATTCCATTAGTTTGGTAGTAATTGTCAGCATAGGTGACATTATTCCACACTCTGATTTCCGGGTCGCGAATGTTAAGGTAAGTCCCAGACAAAGAATTAGCACCGTAATTGTAAGGGTCAACACTCGTCACCTGCAAGTCGCGATTTGCAGGACTCGTACCGCCAGCATTAGGGAAAAACGTACCCAAACGTTGAACGATTTCGCTGTTAACTACAGCCCCCTGACCGAAACCAACAAAATGTAACGGCGAGTTAAAAACACTGCCTTGAGTGCGGATTAATTTACCCGTACTGTCATAGAGGCGATTTTGGCTGCCGACAGAACCGCCTTTCTCCAAATCGAGTTGTACCATTGAAGCAAATAAACTATCTGCTGCTGCTTCAGCAAATCCTGAATTATAAAGTTTTTGCTGTTCGATTCCCCCCATCCAATCAGCCAGCAGGACTAATGGCTTGCCAGTTTCCGGAGAGCGAGAATTGCTATTAAATATCCAGTCGTTTCCTTGGGGACTGACTGATTGCCACTTGCCAATAGCCGGGTTGTATTTTTTAACGGCACCGCCCGCATCGTAAATGTGTTTTGCTACTCCATTCAGTTGGCTGTCAATTAGTTGGCTGTGTTCGGGATTTGCTTTATTTTCTGGTTCGATACCCCGCGTTAATACCGTAACGCTGCTGAAGGTATTCGTGCCAGCTATCGGAGCGGGAAGTAAGGTTTTAAACTCGCCAAAAGCACTTGTTTTTTCCTTTTTCTTCGTCTCGGCTTCCACAGCCCAGTGATATTTCTGACCGGCAGTCAATATGCGGTTATTAGGAAGAGTAAACTCTTCAGGAGAACCCGCTTGATTGACACCATTCCAAGTCCAATTACCGTTGCTCCATCGAGCTGTCAGAACTCGATTTGGATTGTAATCCTGCCCGGTAGTCTGATTCTCTAAACCCGACCACCGATCGCCCGGCAGCAAGCCTTCCCTTTCGGGAAAAACACTCACATAAAGATTGACCTCATCGACATCAGTACCGGGATTAAAACCGGGAAGACCGCAAAATTCATTCTCACCCTTCAAATCCCACTTAAAAGTAGGAGTCAAAGGATTGCTATCATTTTTGCTATCCCCGATCGGCTCTTTTAATTCCAGCCAATTTCGCGCGCTCGCTATTGCCAAACCCCTCGGATTGCCGCCAATACCAATGGGAGCCCGGTTCGTACCTGACGGCACGCTAAAGGTAAAGTTATTAATCCAATTTCCCCCGGTAATTTCGTAGTCAGCCGCAATACTTACCAGAGGGTTGATATCATCAATCGGTACGCGGGCGAGGTCAGCAACAGTCGCATTTCGCTCAGTGTTAGTCACGAAACCAACGCTACCCACACCCCTGTCGCGGGCGTCAAGCTTGTAATTCCCCGGATTCTCTGTTGCCTTAATCATTTCCTCCACATCGAAAATGTAGGCACTGCCTCCCAAATTTAAAGTGGGATAGGAAGCAATCAAATGTTTACCATCGCTAGAGAGCGCTACGTTGTTAGGTAAACTGCCCGGAATTGGTCGAGTTGCAGCCACCAATCGAGGATTCGTCAGCGGGTTTTTGATAATGCCAATATTGCCACCCTCGCGCGCATCGCTAGGGTTGGTGTTTCCCCTATTGTTGCGCCCTGCAACAAACGCATACTGCCCGTCTTTCGTTATCGTTACAGCCGCTCCCTCATTGACATCGAAGTAATCGGAATCGCTACCCAGCGACAAGTTCGCGTAGCGTGCCTCCGCCGCAAAACTCAGGGGGTCGCTGTTGGTAATTTCCAAGACACCAAAACCGCTGCCGTCTGTAGCAGTATTGCCACTGGTAAAAGTTATCTTCTCGAAGTCAGAAGTTGCAGTTATTCCCATTGCTCCGTTTGGAGTTAATATTTTGCCAATCTGTTCGCGCCACTTGCGGGGATTAGAACTCGAATTAGTCGGTCGATCGCTCGGGTCGATGTTAACAACGTGAATGTTTCTGTCGGAACCAGTTACAAAAAGTTTGCGTTCGTCGCTGTTAATTGTTAACTGTTGCAATCCCGAGGGCGAATCGATCGCAATTGTCTCGACGACGGTATGATAAGTTGCCGAATTCGGATTGATGTCGAGGACGTAGATGTTAGGGCGACTCTGGTCAGCAATGTAAGCGTAATTATCCCTCTTGTCGATCGCAATAGCTTGTGGTCTGGCTCCAGAGGGCAAGCTAATCGCATCGACAGTCTCCGTTTCCTTAGTAGTGTCTATTTCTCGCAGCGCTATCAAATCCACTACCGAAACGCGACCGGTGTCGCGCAGAGTCACGTAGGCGCGGGTAGCACTGTTAGTAGCCGCGATCGACTCAGGTCGGTCTGATGTATTGGGATTGCCTACAGGAATGTTAATCGCAACCGCCAATTTATCGCTGTTCTGGGTTTCAACAGTTGATAAAGGGTCTTTGAGGTTAATAACGTTGATTTTGTCGCCCGTGCGTTCTGTTACCAGCGCCAATTCAACGCAGGTAGGAGCGAGACGGATATTTTCTTTACTTTCTAGTTCGACAGTCTCGTAATCTCCAATACCCTGCCCGAAGCGCTTTTTCTGCTTTCTCGACACTACAATGCTGGATTCGCCGACGGGTACGGTAATCGGAATTTTGACCGCAATTCTGTAGCTATTTTCTCCCAAATCGGTGTTTTTATCCGGTATCAATGTGCCTGGATAAGGGGAGCATCCCGGTTATGTAAATATCGGAATAACAATAGTCCGGACAGTTTTCAATGACCAACGGTAGAATGGGGGTTCTGGGTTCCAGCCTCTGTGAAATATTAACGGTAGAATGAGGCTTTGGG
>NZ_JAHREU010000065.1:0-41765 GCF_020883145.1 Microcoleus sp. CAWBG27 | reverse complement strand
AATTTCTCAACTTGGAGTTATTCCCTCTCTGTCCACTATTATTCGCTCCAAATCTGCTCTTTATCCCTTGGGATTGTCTTGGCAGCCAGATTAACTGCTACCCCTACTTATTGAGCCGATACGTTTTTTAAATAAGTCGATTTCTGTTTCGATGGCACCGGAATTTAGCAAGTTAAGTGCCTCTGGACAGCAGCGTTTTAAGGTTTGTCCGAAGGTACGAACCAAAGGATTTCGGGGTTGAAAAAAATCTTTCATATTTCATCATATAATACCTGGAACTTTTTGATAAATTTGGGCAATCGGGCAGCGAAAATTTATACTTTTCAACGTGAGGACTTAATTTAGGTTCGATCGTTCGGACTTCAGTCCTTCTTTGGATTCTGAAGAAGGACTAAAGTCCGAACGATCGAACCAGGTTTAAGATTTTTGTAAAGTACAGAGGATCTGCTTTCATATTTCATCATATAATACCTGGAACTTTTTGATAAATTTGGGCAATCGGGCAGCGAAAATTTATACTCGTTAATTCTAACTCATCTCCTTGTCGGTAAATCTGAGAAACCCAATTCCCCTCAGGATTGAGTCGAAAACATTCAATTTGGATTTCCGATTGAGTGATGAGTACGTATTCTTGCAAACTCGATGCAGTTTGGTAATCTGCAAATTTATCGCCCCTATCAAAGTTTGCTGTTGACGGCGACAAGACTTCCACAATCAAAGACGGATACAGGATAAAATCCTCAGTGGAATTTATCTCTTTTTCGTCGCAAGTAACTGCTATATCGGGGTAATAATAACAATCTGCCTCTTCCAATCGGACTTTTATATCTGACGTGAGAACGATGCAGTCAGTACCATCAAGATGATTTCCTAGCCGCCTTACTAAGTTGCTAGAAATAACGATATGGGGCTTTTTTGCACCAGTCATTGCATAAACGTGTCCGCGTCTATATTCGTGTTTGATGGGGCTGACTCGTTCGCCTTCTAGATACTCTTCTGGGGAGATGTGGAAATTATTTTTGCTGACAAACATTGATTTTTTTTCCTAGATTCTATTTGATACTATTGGTTTATAATCGCATACCCGGATGGGAAATGGCAGTGCAGTTTCCCTACAAATTTAACAAATTTCCAAAAATCGGGCGTGCCACAGTTTGCCACTTTCTGTCAATCCTTGCGATCGCACTTTGATTTTGATTCCGCGAGGGTTCGCCTCGTACAGTCGGGCAATTTCTAGCATTTCCCCGCTGCTAAAGCCCGTTCCCACTGTTCCGATCGGTACTAACTTGCCATTGATTTCTTGTGCAACTTCGATCGCACTAAACGGCCGCCCCGCCACTTTTGTCGGAGTCAACCCGACAATAAATAAATCATATTCCTGACAGTATTTAGTCCTCACCATCGGAAATTTCTTAACATCTTTGCCGCCGACATAGAGGCTGTTGTGCAAAACCCAAACTTCGCCTTCTCTGTTTTCAGCTTCCTGCTGCTGCGCCAGTAAAAGTTTTTCGCCTGCGGTGCGAGATGTCGGTACAATTTCAAATTCCGTAGATAAACTCACTAGCATTTCGCCAACTTCAACTCCGGCGGCAATTCTTTCAGATTCGGCGGTTTTGGTCAGGTCATTTCCCTTGAAAAACAAAGCTTTAAAAATGGCATAAACTGCCGTTGGCTGAGTTGTCGGAAAACCCCTTTCAATATTAACTGTAGCAGCTTGGGCGCCCGTGCGGTGTTCGCTGCCCGTACAGCTTTTGTAATACAGTTCGCCGTCTAAAACAAAGATGCCAATTTTAGCTGCTGTGTCGGCTAAAGTGCGATCGATCGCAATTGACGCTTGTTGTCGCAGGTTTGTCGATCGCGATTGGTAGTATACTTTATCTGGCGTCGCCACCACCACCACTCGATTGCCATCGCGTTTTGGCTGTCCCCAATAATCGGCATTTTCGATGTAATAAGAACGTTCGCTGGGCGCGTCAACCGGCTGCATCGTCACAATCCTTCCCGGCTGCAAGTGCGGAGGTAATTCCGGGACAATCGGATTGTTGACAGTCTCAACTTTGGCCGCAGCCTTTGATTTTGCCGCCGGAGCAGGATTGGTGGTAGAGTTGTTTGGAGTGTTTTTAGTCGGCTTTTCTCCGGTTTCCAATTCAAACGCTCTTTTCCAAAAGCCGATCGCAATTTCCGGGTATCCTTCCGACTCCGCACACAGTGCAAAACTAATAACTTTTGCCGTACCAATTCCGCGCCCGTAATCAGCTAAATACTGCACTGCCCCTGCTTCACCCATTAAGTGCAATCCCCGCGTGACAATGCGATTGTTCCAGCGTTCTCGAATATCGGCGCTAATTTTTTTGGCTGATTTTCGCTTAGCTTCTGCGTATTCGGTACAGTCCATAATGCCTCGGTCTTTTCGTAGGGCTATTTGTACACTATACTGAAGCTTGATTCATTAGTCAAGGGAATGATTTAACCGCAGAGAACACAGAGGACACGGGTGTATCTGGCGCAAGGCAAATATATCTGTAGGGGCGAAGCATGACCGCAATCAATATGGAATGATAACTAATAACTTATATGCGGTCATGCTTCTTCAGGCTTCAAAAACTAGATGCACCCGAGGACACAGAGGGAGAGAATAGAGATCTGAATACAGGAGAATGGTGGGAGCATCTCAGTGCAAGCGTCCCCGCTCGCGTATTCTACAACTCGCGAGCGGGGACGCTCGCACTATATAAAAAAAATAAAAAATGCTTTTTGCAAAACAGAGATGCTCCTACGATGTTACCAGATTTGATATCATTTCTCCCGAAAAGAGAGAGGTCGCTGTCAACTGTCAACTGTCAACTGTCAACTGTCAACTGATTATCCCCTTGCACCTGTGATCGTTTGAAAGAACTTAGGCGTATACCTTTGTAAAAAACTCCCCACCGCCAGCGTTATTAAAGTTGCCAGAATGATTGTCAATAAATAGTATACAATGACAGTTATCGAATTGGAAGGCTTTGACAACTTGTTAAAAACTTCCTTAAAAACTGTTACCGTCGGTTCGTGAATAGCATAAACAAAAAATGCCAAACCAGAAAAATTAAAACAGGCTTTTTCTAGCTTTCCCGACACCAAATCTGAAGCGCACCAAATCGCCGCCGTACCCATTACTCTCGTGCCGCATTCTAACTGGTGTTGGAAAGTTTTAATATCGGCTGTTTGGGTTATTGCCAGCACAAGAGCCATCCCTAAGTATATACCGATAATCGCACTTTTTTGTCGGTCGAGCCAAGTTATATCCAATTTTTGAACAGCAATCAGACATCCCAAATAAAAGAACAACGGCCCCAACCACTGGATGCTAAAACCAATTTGAAAATCCAGCAACCAAGGCGTGGCAAACAAAGCTATACCTAGATAAGGTATCTTTCTAGCAATCAGCAAAAATACCGGAGATAGAATCACCATCGCCATCAAATCCCGGACGTACCAGAAATGAAATGCGATCGGATAAAGGCTTTTATATCCGGTCAAACAATCTATAAAGTTGGCAAAACTGTAGTCTCCAATATATTTTTTGTAATGCCCTTGGATAATTCCACTCGTTGCCGGTACGTTGATGACAATTAACACCAGTGTCAATAAAGCCAAGTTCCAAAACAAATAGGGAACCAGGAGAGTCCAAAACCGAGATTGGAGCTTTTCCTTGTAAGAATTCAGCGATAAATTAAAATTCCTGAAAAACAGGAAGCCTGAAAGCATGAACAAAAAAGCCACGCAAGAACCGCCCCAAGTCCCGGCAACCAACGTCTGGAAAAATTTGTCAGCATATCCCACAGAATTGATGGACGAGTGAATAGTAACAATCCCAACGATTAGAGGCAGACGCAATAATTTAATTCGGCAAGATATTTCCGGCGTAATTTGCATTTTTTACAGAAAAAGTGTAGGGTTCGATCGGCTGGCATTTGTATTGAGATGGCAAATTGTAGTAATCGGTTCGCCACCAATGCTAAGATAGCCTCGATCGTGCGTTGAGGTCAATCATGCCGGGGCTGGCTTTTTGCGAAGTCTGGTTCGCCAACTTCCGATCGCACTTTTTGCACTTTCGAGAATTTAACATCAAGTTTAATTGTACTCTGATGATGCGATTGATTTTGTACAGCAAACCCGGATGCCACTTGTGCGAAGGGTTGCAAGAAAAACTCGAACAGATTGAAAGCCTCAAGTTTCAATTGGAAGTACGAGACATTACCGAACGTGATGACTGGTTTCAAGCTTACCAGTACGAAGTGCCAGTTTTGTTTAAAGTGGAGTCCCAAGAAAAAAGTTCTGGTGGCGATGCTGCATTTTCCCCCGCAGAACAATTACCTCGTCCTTCTCCCCGCTGTACAGTTCCACAATTGGAGCAAATGTTACAGAAATATTTGCAAATCGATCGATCAGAATAATGTCAGTAACTCAGCTCTCTCATAGACTGAGCTTGTAAGAAATTGCAAGCTGTGCTGACCAGCCTAGGTCTTAACAGGCTACGTTATTTGAGTCACGACACCAAGCGAATGCGAAGCTAGTTCCTTGCTCTGTCATCTGCAATTAAACAGTCTTAAAGTCACTGAGGCAGTATTGCAGGTCTAACAAGCTCTTATAACATTGGCGAAGCTAACATTACACGCAAGTGGAAGGACACAAAAATGTCCAATTTTATTTTCGTACTTGATGCAAACAAGAAACCACTCACACCTTGCAAGCCATCAATGGCTCGTAAGTTATTAATCGCTGGTAAAGCGGCTGTTTTCAGAAGATTCCCGTGTACCATTATTCTCAAAAAAGCGGTAACAGGAACTGTTGAATCAATTAGTCTCAAGTTAGATCCAGGTTCTAAGACTACTGGCATCGCTTTACTGCAAGGCGAAAAAGTTATTTTTGGAGCTGAACTAACCCATCGCGGTCAAGCTATCAAAGCAAGTCTTGATTCTCGTCGTTCACTGCGTCGAGGAAGGCGAAACCGTCATACTCGCTACCGCCAAGCAAGGTTTTTAAACCGCACCCGCAAAAAAGGTTGGTTAGCACCATCTTTGCAGCATCGCGTAGAAACAACCTTGACTTGGGTCAACAAATTACGCAGACTGGTACCTATCGACTTAATTGTTCAAGAGCTGGTCAGATTTGACCTGCAACAATTAGAAAATCCTGAAATTTCAGGCATTGAATACCAGCAAGGCGAGCTACAAGGCTACGAAGTTCGGCAATATTTGCTTGACAAATGGAACAGGAAATGCGCTTACTGTGGCACTGAAAATGTACCTTTGCAGGTTGAGCACATTCATCCCAAAGCCAAAGGTGGAAGCAATCGAATCTCTAATCTTTGCCTTGCTTGCGAGAAATGCAATCTCAAGAAAGGCACTCAAAATATTGAGCAATTCTTAGCCAAGAAACCTGACATTTTGAAACAGATTATTGCACAAGCCAAACGTCCACTTAAAGACGCTGCTGCCGTGAATTCGACCCGATGGGCGCTGTTCTCTCGACTGAGAGAAACGGGGTTGCCTGTTGTGACTGGTTCGGGGGGACTGACTAAGTTCAATCGTACTAGACTACAATTACCTAAAACTCATTGGCTTGATGCTGCACGGGCGATCGGTCAAATTGAATCGCTAGAGGTGTTAACAAACAAACCACTGCTAATCAAAGCAACTGGACACGGAACTCGTCAAATGTGTCGCACAGACAGGTTTGGCTTTCCATCTCGGTACGTTCCTCAAAACAAGTTTGTTAAAGGTTTTCAAACTGGTGACATTGTAAAATCAGTCGTTACCAGTGGCAAGAAAATAGGTGAATATGTTGGTCGGGTTGCGGTTAGAACGACGGGTTCGTTCAATATCTCAGCATCAGGATTGGTGCAAGGGATTAGCCATAAATACTGCAAAATAGTTCACAGAAAAGATGGCTACAGTTACGCATTTTAAGACTGACGGGGACTGAAAGTCCCTCGCGTCGCTTTCCTCTCAGGACTGAAGTCTCTGAGTTTCCCGCATCCCGTATTGATTTTTATGAGGAGTTTTTCAGATGAAATTGAGAGAATTATTAGCAACACTTCCTGGCATTTCCTTTGACACCCAACATCGGGCTCTCGATGCCGAAGTCAAGGGTTTATCTACTAATTCCCATGCTTGTCAGGCGGGGGATTTGTTTTTGGGAATGCCGGGGACGCGGGTAGACGGCGGAGATTTTTGGCAAAGTGCGATCGCCAGCGGTGCAATTGCCGCCATAATTTCCACTCAAGCCGCCGAGAAAACACCCCCCCAAGACGGGGATACCTGCGTGATTGTGGCAACCGACATGGCTCAAATTTGCGGTCAAATAGCCACCGCATTTTACGGCAATCCTGCTAGCAAATTAAAACTTGTCGGCGTTACTGGGACTAACGGCAAAACTACAACAACTCATTTAATCGAATTTTTGCTCAATCAAATGCAGTTGCCGGCAGCAATTTTCGGCACGCTTTACACTCGCTGGCCGGGTTTTCAACAAACTGCACTTTACACTACACCTTTTGCGATCGACTTGCAAAAACAGCTAGCAGAAGCTGTAACCGCTGGATGCAAACACGGGGTGATGGAAGTCAGTTCCCATGCTTTAGCACAGCAGCGAGTCTTGGGCTGTACTTTTGAAGTTGCTGTGTTTACCAACTTGACTCAAGATCATCTCGATTATCACCGCGATATGGAGGATTATTTTGAGGCAAAGTCGCTTTTGTTTAGTCAAAATTATCTCACAAATCGCGCTGTAATTAATATTGACGACTCCTACGGACGGCGGATTGTTGAAAGCCTCAAATCCGAGCAAGTATGGAGTTACAGCACTACGGACAAAACTGCTGATTTGTATGCTTTTGATTTGCAATATCAGCCCAATGGAGTTAAGGGAATGTTGCACACTCCCAAGGGCGAAACTGCTTTTGTTTTGCCTTTAGTCGGTCAGTTCAATTTATCGAATATGCTGGCTGCTGTCGGTGCGGTTTTAGAATTGGGTTTAGATTTGTCCGCAATTGTGGAGAAATTAGCTCTGTTTTCGGGAGTGCCCGGACGGATGGAACGGGTGCAAATTAGTTCCGATCAAGATATTAGTGTAATTGTCGATTACGCGCACACTCCAGATAGTTTGGAGAACTTGTTGAAGGCTTCGCGGCCGTTTATTCCCGGTCAAATGATTTGTGTGTTTGGTTGCGGTGGCGATCGCGATCGCACGAAACGCCCGATCATGGGTAAAATCGTGGCAGAGTTAGCCGACTTAGCGGTTGTTACCTCCGACAATCCGCGTACCGAAAATCCCGATCGCATTTTGGAAGATGTGCTCGCAGGCATTCCCGCTGAGGTAAAACCGGTCGTGATGTGCGATCGCGCCGCAGCAATTCGCACTGCTATTATGGACGCTAAACCCGGAGATGGCGTGCTGATTGCAGGCAAAGGACACGAAGATTATCAGATTTTAGGCACCGAAAAAGTCCATTTTGACGATCGAGAACAAGCACGAGATGCCTTGACAGCCAGAATGAACTGATTCGACTAACCCCATTACACTTAGTGTTAATAGTTAACCAAATTTGGTTAACTATTAACGGCTTACTGGGTATCATTTTTGTGATTTTTTTAAGTATTTTTACTGGCATTATTGGATAATTACTAGATTATAATAGTTAGATCAAAAATAATAAAAAAAGTAATTGCGCGAATTATGATTTGTACTTCCAGGTCGATCGACCTACAAACAGTAGTAATTCGGGTCAAAGATAACGACCCTGGTATACCTGAGTCAGTGAAATTGCGGATATTAGACCACTTGTTTACTACCAAAGAGGTTGGCAAGGGGACGAGATTGGGATTGGCGATCGCCCGACAGATCGTATAAGAAACTCATCAAGGTAGTATCAAGGTTAATTCCACCCTAGGGGAAGGTACTGAGTTTATAATCTCGATCCCAATTAAAGGCAATATATAAAAGTTAATAAAATGGCTTGCGATCGAAACTTAAAATAGGGGATAGCGATCGAAGCATTGGTGGCAAAGCTCAGGGTACGATGTCGGTAAACGCAGGATTTGAAGACTAAACTTCAAGATCCCAGATTCAATGCTGTAAGTAATACCGTTGACAAAAAAGCTTGGTACAATATAATTGTTGTTTTAGTTTATTCTGCCCAACGTGTAAGGTGCGAATCTATGAGATTCTAGATTAAATCTGAAAGATTGTTCGTAGCTGGGCGCCCGACAAATACTGTTGCATAATTTTGGGAAAATCTCAAAATCTCCAATCTGAAATTTAAAACCTACTAACCATGATCGAGTCAAAGGCTCATCCCGCTAAAACTCTACCTTTACGACTTGTACTCGTAGTTCCGTTTGTCTTGCAAATCTTTGCCGCAGTCGGACTGACTGGTTATCTGTCGCTGCGTAACGGACAGCAAGCAGTAAATGATGTTTCCAGTCAGTTGCGTCAAGAGATTAGCGATCGCCTCAATTTACAAGTTCTTAACTACTTAGAAAAACCTTATCTTGTCGGACAAACAATCGTGGCTGCGGCTCAAGAAAATCAGCTAAATCTAACAGATGTCACGAAACTGGAACGAACTTTTTGGCAGTTAGTCAGCCAAGATACGGTCGAATTTATGCAGCTTGCTATGGCTGATGGTACGAGCATTTTAGTAGAAGAGTTAGTGAATGGAGACATCTTGGCTGCTGTCAACCAAAAAGCAGATTTACCTCAGCGCAAAATCTATCAACTTAATCATCAAGGTCAAAGAACTGCCCTGATAGAAACTCAAGCAAAGTTTGACCCCCGAATGCGACCTTGGTATAAAAATGCACAAAAAGCCGGAAAACCAACCTGGACATCTCATCCTTTCCTCGGTGCATTGAATAAGACGGCCACAATAGGTATATCCCTGCCAATCTATAATAGCGATGGTACGTTATTAGCAGTTGTAAACAGTATTTTTCGGATTGACAAGATTCATAACTTTCTCAGCCAGCTAAAGGTTGGTCAAACAGGACAAACGTTTATTATCGATCGATCGGGCAACCTGATTGCAAGTTCCACGATCGAAGAGCCTTATATTATAGATCGCAAAAAAAAAGATTTGCAACAAATTCCAGCCCTCAAGTCTGAAAGTCCTGTAATTCGTGCGACAGCCCAAGCAATAGTCGATCGATTGGGTACTTTTAACACCATTGCACAGGGTCAACAGCTTGATTTTATGCTGGAAAATCACCGTCATTTCGTTCAAGTTTCAACCATTAAAGACGAACGAGGTATCGATTGGCTCAGCGTCATTGTCGTGCCAGAATCAGATTTCATGGCACAAATCAATGCCAACACTCGCACCACAATTGTCCTCTGTTTGGGTGCGTTGGTTTTGGCAACCGTTCTCGGTATATATACTTCCCAATGGATTGCCGATCCGATTATGAAATTGCAACAAGCCAGTGAAGCCATTGCCACGGGTGAACTCGATCGCACAGTCGAAATTAACGATATCAAAGAATTAGCAGGGTTAGCGCGATCGTTCAACCAAATGGCAGTGCAACTCAAAACATCCTTTACAGTCCTCGAAGCTCGCGTTACCGAACGTACTGTAGAGCTTCAACAAGCAAAGGAATTAGCCGACAACGCCAACGCCGCCAAAAGCGAATTTCTCGCCAATATGAGCCACGAACTCCGCACACCCCTTAACGGCATCCTCGGTTACGCTCAAATCTTGCAACGCAGCGAACCCCTCACCTCCACAGGAAGTAACGGCGTTAACATCATCTACCAGTGCGGCTCGCACCTTCTCACCCTAATTAACGATATCCTTGACCTCTCTAAAATCGAAGCCGGTAAACTAGAAATCTATCCCGCCTCCTTCTACTTTCCTTCCTTTCTCCAAAGCGTTGTAGAAATCAACAGTATTCGAGCGCAACAAAAAGGAATTACCTTCGACTTTCTCCCAGATGATAACTTACCTATGGGAGTCCTGGCGGATGAAAAGCGTTTGCGTCAGGTACTAATTAATCTGTTGAGTAATGCCATTAAATTCACGAATCAAGGCAGCGTGACCTTCTTAGTTGAGAGAGTTGAAACAACGGATCGACCGGATTTTTGCACTCTCCGTTTCTCAGTAAAAGATACCGGAGTCGGAATTACCCCGCAACAACTAGAGCAGATATTCCAGCCATTTGAACAGGTAGGTGATATCAAAAAACAATCCGAAGGTACTGGATTAGGACTAGCAATTAGCCATAAAATTGTCTCCTTGATGGGTAGTGAAATTAAAGTCGAGAGTATTTCCGGGGAAGGTAGCACCTTCTCCTTTGAAGTAGAATTGCCCGAAGAGAAGGATTGGGCTGCGGATTCGAGAGTTGTTTCTCAGGGAACTATCCTAGGCTATGCTGGGAAACGACGCAAAATTTTATTGATCGATGACCGCTGGGAAAATCGTTCGGTATTGCTGAATCTTTTGGAACCAATTGGTTTTACAATTATTGAAGCTAGTAACGGACAAGAAGGACTCCAGCAAGTTTTACAGACTGCACCGGATTTGATTATTACCGATTTAACAATGCCAGTCATGGACGGGTTTGAGTTTTTGCACTCATTGCGATCGCATAGAGAACTACAACATCACATCGTGCTGGTTTCTTCAGCGAGTGTCTTTGAGAGCGATCGCCTCAATAGCATTAAAGCGGGGGGCAATAATTTCTTACCCAAACCCATCCAAGCTGAAATATTGCTAGAACAAGTGCAAAAGTATTTAAAGTTAGAGTGGATTTATCAGGATCCCAAAGACGAGCAACTTTGGGAGTTGGATGTAGCTCAAGAAATTAAGCCGCCATCTCACGCCATTTTAACCCAACTTGCTCAACTAGCCAAAATGGGCGATTTAGAGGGAGTGATGGAAGTCGCCCAGCAAATTTCTGATGGGGATAATGCCGCTTTTGTCCGAGAACTTATCCAGATAGCCGAGGCGTGCGAGATCAAACAACTGCGGGCATTTATTCAGCAATATCTCGCTTAATGACGAGGAGCAAAAACTCTGGTAGACGGTCGAGAAATATCCGATCGCACTGGTGATTTTGTGATCGAGATTACATTGCATCGGTCAAAAAATGTATAAAATTTTAATATAAATAAAAAATCTCATATTACTTAACTTTTTCAAAACTTTTTATATGTGTTCCTCGGAAAACAAATCAGGCGATCGCCATTTCATCCGTCGTTTACCGCTACAAGCAGTTCTGGTTGTCCCATTCGTCGTCCAAATCTTTGCAGCGGTTGGGTTAGTAGGTTATTTTTCCTTTAGAAACGGTGAACAAGCAGTCAATGACCTAGCAAATCAGTTGATAGATAGCGCAACTCAGCGAGTAGATAACCAGTTAGACAGCTATCTAGCCCTGCCGCAACAACTAACGCAAGTGACAGCCGATGCGATCGCTACCGGGCAACTTGACCTAAATAACCCCAAAGCCAGCGAACTCTATTTTTGGCGACAATCAAAAGCCTTCCCCGCGATTAGCTATTTCGGTTATACCCTGCCAGATGGCAGAGAGGTTGGGGCGGGGCGCTATTTAAATCCCAAAGATATCACCCTGTATCAAAACCTTCCCGGAGGCAAGGCATCAGACTACACCAGTGATGTTTCAGGAAACCGTGGCAAGCTGATTCAGACCTACGAATTGGACATTCTCAATGACAACAACAAGTATATCAAGGCAACCCGAGCCCAAAAACCTTTCTGGGCAGATATCTCGGGAGTTGCAACTAACAATATTCAAGTGTCTCAGACAGGTGCTGAAGCACAGGCTGGAGGTGCAAGTGAAAATGTAGGAGACTACTCAGATTATATAAGTGTTCCAGCAATTTATCCGATCAAGGATCGGAATGGAAAATTTTTAGCTTCTTTAATCTGTGATTTGCAGCTTAACGACATCAATAGATTTTTAAAGAGTCTCAAAATTAGCCACTCTGGGAAGGTTTTCATCGTTGAACCGGATGGTAGAATGGTGGCAAGTTCTGGCAAAAAACCGATTCTCAACAAACAAAAAGATCCCGTAGAAAGGTTTACAGTCTTCACCATTCCCGAGCCGTTGATTCAAACAATCGCCACTCAAATTCAACAAGAGTCGGGCAGCTTGCAATCCATTCAGACAAATCGCGAATTGAGATTCAAATACAACAACCAGCGCTATTTTACCCAAGTCACTCCTTGGAAAGATCGGTATGGACTGAATTGGCTGATTGTGGTGACGATACCAGAGTCAGACTTTATGAGGCAAATTAATGCTAATACCCGATCGACCATTCTTCTATGCTGTGGCGCCCTAGTCCTGGCAACAATCATCGGATTTTTTACATCTAGGTGGATTACTGGCCCGATTGTCCGCCTCCAAAAAGCAAGCGAGGCGATCGCAGCAGGAGACTTAGATCGCCCCGTGGAAGTAAAGGGCATCGAGGAATTGGAAGGGTTAGGGCGATCGTTCAACCAAATGGCAGTGCAACTCAAAACCTCATTCACAGTCCTCGAAGCTCGCGTTACCGAACGTACCGTAGAACTGCAACAAGCAAAGGAATCAGCCGACAACGCCAACGCCGCCAAAAGCGAATTTCTCGCCAACATGAGCCACGAACTCCGCACACCGCTCAACGGCATCCTCGGCTACGCTCAGATTCTGCAACGCAACGAATCCATCAACTCTAAAGGACGTAATGGCATTGACATCATCTATCAGTGCGGCTCCCACCTGCTCACCCTAATTAACGATATCCTTGACCTCTCTAAAATCGAAGCGGGGAAACTAGAAATAAATCCCAGCTCCTTCCATTTTCCTTCTTTTCTCCAGGGAATTGTCGAAATCAACTTTATTCGCGCTCAACAAAAAGACATTACCTTTGATTTCCTTCCCGATGCCAACTTACCTATCGGAGTCCTTGCCGATGAAAAGCGTTTGCGGCAGGTATTGATTAACTTGTTGGGCAATGCCATTAAATTTACCGAGCGCGGTCAAGTGACATTCAGAGTAGAGAAAAGTGATACAGTAAATGAGGGAAAAAATACACGAATTCGATTTGCGATCGCAGATACCGGAGTAGGCATGACCCCCAAACAAGTAGAGAAGATATTCCAGCCGTTTGAACAGGTAGGTGATACCAAAAAACAATCCGAAGGTACCGGACTAGGACTAGCAATTAGTCACAAAATAGTCTTCTTAATGGATAGTGAAATTAAAGTCGAGAGCATTTCCGGGAAAGGCAGCACCTTTTCCTTTGAAGTACAATTGCCGGAAGTTAGGGATTGGGCTGCGGATTCGAGAGTTGTGTCACAAGGGGCGATCGTAGGCTATGCTGGAGAACGACGCAAAATTTTATTGATCGATGACCGCTGGGAAAATCGTTCGGTATTGCTGAATCTTTTGGAACCAATTGGTTTTACAATTATTGAAGCTAGTAACGGACAAGAAGGACTCCAGCAAGTTTTACAGACTGTACCGGATTTGATTATTACCGATTTGGCAATGCCAGTCATGGACGGGTTTGAGTTTTTGCACTCATTGCGATCGCATAGAGAACTACAACATCACATCGTGCTAGTTTCTTCAGCTAGTGTCTTTGAGATCGATCGCCACAATAGCATTACAGCGGGCGGCAATGATTTTTTACCCAAACCCATTCAAGCTGAAATATTGCTAGAACAAGTGCAAAAGTATTTAAAGTTAGAGTGGATTTATCAGGATCCCAAAGACGAGCAACTTTGGGATCCTGATGTAGCTCAAGAAATTAAGCCACCATCTGACGCCATTTTGACACAACTTGCTCAACTAACCAAAATGGGCGATTTAGAGGGAGTGATAGAAGTCGCCCAGCAAATTTCCGATGGGGATAATGCCGCTTTTGTCCGAGAACTTATCCAGATGGCCGAGGCGTGCGAGATCAAACAACTACGGGCATTTATTCAGCAGTATCTCGCTTAATGTGTAGCATTAGAAACTATGATTAACTCAAGCAGTTCCTTTGTTTTGATTGTGGATGACAATCCAACCAACTTGTCTGTCCTCTCCAAAACCTTGAAATCCGCCAACTACAAAATTCGCATGGCAATGGATGGCGAAGAAGCCCTAGCTATGGTGGCCTATGCTCACCCAGACCTAATTTTACTCGACGTGCAAATGCCCAAAATGGACGGTTTTGAAGCCTGCCGCCGCCTCCAAGCAGACCCCGCTACTCAAGGTATCCCCATAATTTTTATGACGGCTTTGGCAGATACGGAGAATAAAATCCAAGGCTTATCCTTGGGGGCGGTGGACTACATTACCAAACCTTTTGAACCCCAGGAAGTATTAGCAAGGGTGAAAGTTCACTGGCGTCTAAAGCAACTCGCCGACACCTTAGAACAACGAGTGGCACAACGTACTGATGAGTTGGAGAAAGCCCAATTGCAATTGGTGCACCAAGAAAAACTCTCCACTCTGGGACAACTGGTGGCGGGCGTTGCTCATGAAATTAACAATCCCATTGCTTGTGTTGTAGGTAATGTTAGTGCTGTGGAAGATAGCATTAACGATCTATTTGATTTGATCGATTTATATCGCCAACAGTTCCCCGAACCCGGCCCGACAATTGAGGCATCTCTAGACACGATCGATCTAGAATATCTGCGGGAAGATTTGCCCAAACTGGTTAAATCCATGAAGGATGGGGGCGATCGCATTGTATCTATTAGTCAAAGCCTCCGCACTTTTTCCCGCGCCGACAGCGATAAAAAGCAGAAATTCAACCTGGCTGAAGGTATTGACAGCACTGTGCTGATCTTGCGCCATCGCCTCAAGGCAAATAATCTGCGTCCAGCCATTGAAGTGATTGCTAACTACGGCGATGTGCCAGAGATTAATTGTTTTCCCGGACAATTAAATCAGGTGTTTATGAATATTCTCGCCAATGCGATCGATGCTTTGGATGCAGCGTGCGTTGGGCGAACCTATGAGGAATTAGAAGCCGATCCTGGGCGAATTATTATTTCTACTTCCAGGTCGATCGACCTTTCCACCGTAAAAATTAGTATCAAAGATAACGGCTATGGTATACCAAACTCAGTAAAATCGCGGATATTCGATCATCTGTTTACTACGAAAGAGGTTGGCAAGGGGACGGGATTGGGATTGGCGATCGCTAAGTCTATCGTAGAAGAAACCCACAACGGCAAGTTAATCTGCCATTCTGCGGTGGGTGAAGGGACAGAATTTGCGATCGAACTTCCGGTGTAAAAAATATTACATTGCGCCCAGTCGCTCGATCGCGCGATCGGATGTGATATTATCGATCGACCTTGGGTGCGGACTTGAGCTTCAAAGCGCTTAAAAATTTAACACATTCAGCTTCAAGCAATCGGTATTTAATCGGCTTGATGAAGGCATTAAAATGATTTAAACCAACAATATAATTGCCAGTTTCGATAGCGATAGGGGATAAATGAGTGCCTTCTATTTCCCGAGTTAAAACTGGTAAATCTCTAGCTTTCAACTGTTCAACCAACCACAGCACATCGCTGTTTTTTTGTACTTCCAAACTTTTGTCAATATCCCTAACTGAGCCTGCTATGTCATCTCGATCGAACGAAATCAGTGCAGTTAAATTAAACAAAGAACTGCTAGCAATAAAACACTGAGTTTCTGCTCTTGTCGGCCGCACTCCCAAACCTAGTTTGTCTAACAGCACTGCGAGCGCTCGAATCGGAATTGCACTCTCGGTGTTGCTGATATCGGGAGCAATTAATAAAGAGGGTTGACCTTTAATTGAAGGTGTCTCGATACTGCTATTGTAGATTAACTTTTGAATCTGTCGGTTTTCATCTTGGCCATAACATTGATTCGCAATATTTTGCCAATTGGCATCGCTTAAAAACTCTAAAAGAGCGATGTACTTGCATCCCAAACTGTGACCCACCCAAAAATAGCTCGATCGCTCTTGATAAATATCCGACTCCCAACCCAATTTTTTCGCAACTTCCGTTAGTTCTTTCCTAAGTATCTCCTGTTCTTGCAATAAACTAACTGCGATCGGCCAGTGGCGAAAACTAAACCTAAACGGCAAAGCAACAATTGTATAGCCATCTGCAAACAACTTTTTTAAGAAATCTCGATAAAATACAGTAGGAAAAGTGCCAAAAAAAGTACCTCCTATAAATTGAATGACACCTTTTGGCTGGGGGTGAAGCGCTACCCAACTAAAAGAAATTGGCTGAAACTTAAATACTGGTTGCATCCGAATAATCCTCATACCATTTTAGATTTTTAACGTTTGTAGTGAGGACTGAAGTCCTCACTACAAACTATCGGCAAGGTGCGCGGCGGGAGCGCACCTACATACAAGAGATTTTAGGTATTTCCCACCCTATAGATCGATACGGTTCAGATAAGACTATTTATGCCCCGGAGATCCCCCTAAATCCCCCTTAAGAAGGGGGACTTTGAGAGCTTTCTTGTCCCACCCCCTACTCCCCTTTGTAGGGGCCGTGCCCCCGTGCCGGCCCTCTTAGCTAGGGGAAATCAGCATTAACTGAACCGTATTTCCCACTCTACAAAGTTGGTGGATACTTCCCTTGTTTTCTAACAGTGAGACATTTTCACGGGAATATCGAACTTGTTCATCACGGTATTTAGCGCCTTCAAATTGGCCTCATTTGGTTCAAGTTCAGCCAGAAGTTGTACTAGCATTTGAGCTTTTTCTGAATTGTCTGCGTCTGAACTAGCTAAATCCAAATTACCATCGCGCAACTCTTCCAAAACCGGCAGTATGATTGGTGGATCGATAATAATTGGCCCAGAGATTGCCGGAGGAAGCACATTCAATGCTTTGCCGCTGGCGATCGCCAGAGTGTAATTGATTTGATCGAAGTCTAGATCCCCAAGCACACCTGGAAAATCATTCGGCAAAAAAGTACCCCGAATTTCTGGATTCAGCAACACTCTGGCTGGTTTGGTTGGAGGTACGGGGCCTGGAAAGAAGCGGCGGGCGTGCAAAAACAGCGAGACATATCCCCGTATTTCTAGGCTACCCGGAGTGAGCACTGCTGGCACAAGAGGTAACAATTCAACAGATGCAGTTTTGCCAGCAGGTATTGTGAAAACCCCGCGATATCTGTTACTAGATCCGATCTGAGTCAGAGATAAAGAGGTGTTAGCGCCTTCAACGTCAATAATTAAACGAACGTTAACGCCGTCGATCGGGATTTTATTAGGATCTGGCGGTACGGGCAAACTAACGGCAAACTCAATCCGATATCGCAAGTCGATCGCTTCGAGATTAGAGATGGTGAGAAAGTATCCTTGAACGACTCGGCGAAGTACGGGAGTGAGTTCTGGTGCTGTGGGTACTGGAGGTGCAATGGGCTTTGCCAAGAGTTCAAAAGTTGAAATTTCCATGTGTCTATCTAAGTAGGTTGTGCGAGCACAAAAGTTTTGTTTTTTGCTTTTCCCTCGCTATATCTATTGATAACCGGGGGTACAAGTTAGTTACCAGTCACTTTTTTGAGTGACACTCATTTGAGCTAACCCGATCGGGCTAGCTCAACCGTGCTGGTTGACAGTGAATATAGAATTTGCTAAAAGGGCGATCGTTTTTATGGCACAAGGAAAAATGAACTTTGGCAACGAGCAATTTAGATTTAACGGATGTATTGGCAGTTGCCATAGATTATAATAAGTCAGTCCTGCACGCAGGATGACTGTGTGGCAAGGCTTTGAGATTTCGAGACGAGCGCGAACAATAACAGAAATACGTTACTTTTGCGATCGCGATCTGTAACTTCAAAGCAATCAAATTGATTAAACAATACTTCGGACAGTTTTTCAACGACTCTGTAAGCGTTACAGCGTAAGCCCTGGCATTTTTAATGTTTTTTTGAAAGTCAGGGCTAGACTCAAACATTGAAAAAATACTCATCCCTATAGCCATCAAGGGTTTGAGATACTCGATTAGATCTAAAAATGTCCGAAGTATTGTTAAATAAAGTAGTAGAATGCCGTAGAACCTCCAAATCAATACAATGACCCGCTAAGCTGTTAAACATTTAAAACAGATTGTAGGGTGCGTCAGTCCGAAGTGTTTCCCGTTTAAGCGTAAGTGTTATGGCTGACGCACCCTACTTACCCCGTTAGTGATTTAAATGCTCCACAGCTTATTTCACCCCGCCTAGAAGCTGGTAAAATTCTGCAATTCTCCGACAATACCCTCTGAAACTGGAACAAAAACATTGCCACAAAAATCAAATCGGCTAGTGAGTTTGAGCGGGCGGGAGATTACTAAAATGAGTATTTAGAAAAACAGCGATCGGGAATTAAAAATTTATAATATTTTCCCAAATCTAAAATCTAAAATCTAAAATCTAAAATGGTATTACCTCTCTCCCGAATTTTCAGCCAAGTTCCTCTCCGAACCGCTCTGCTCGTTCCTTTTCTTGTAGAAATTGCCGGCACAGTAGCGATAGTGGGTTGTCTCTCCTTTAACAGCGGACAACAAGCCGTTAACGATGTGGCAATCAAACTAAGAAGCGAAGTTACTTCCCGCATTCAACAGCATCTCAACACTTTTTTAGCACAGCCTCAGACAATCAATCAAATTAATTTAGATGCCATTAGTCTCGGAATTTTAAATATAGAAGACAGGGGAATACTTGCACGCTACTTCTCGCAGCAAATGCAGAGATTTGATACTGTTAGTTACATTCATTATAGTAATGAATTTGGAGAATTTATCGGGACAGGTAGATTGGCAGATCGCACATTGAATCTGGGAATTGTAGAAAAGTCTGCTAGCGGTAAATTTTATAATTATGAAACCAATAATACTGGCGAACGTGGCAAGTTGCTGTCAGTTACTCCTAACTTCGATCCCCGGACTCTACCTTGGTACAAAGTTGCAGCCAAGGAAGGCAAAGCTATCTGGAGTCCAATTTCTGTATGGGTAGCTCCAACTCCTAATATTAGTATTGATGCCGGTCTACCAGTTTACAAGTCAGGAAAACTGGTAGGAGTTCTAGGAGTTGCTTTAGTTTTATCTGATATTAGTGAGTTTTTAAGACAAGTGAAATTTGGACGATTGGGACAAACATTTATTGTGGATCGCTCTGGATATATTATTGCTTCTTCCACCACTGAACAACCTTTTGTCGTCGCTGCTGACGGCAAGAGTTCTAAACGAATTCAGGCAAGAGACAGCAAAGTTCCCATAATTAGTTTGACAGCCAAGCATTTGAGCGAACGCTTTCACGAGTTTAATCGAATTTCAAGCAACCAACAACTTGATTTTAAAATTAATGGCGATCGTCAATTTGTGCAAGTAACTCCATTTTCTGACAGTCGAGGTATAGATTGGCTGATTGTTGTCGTAGTTCCACAATCAAGTTTTATGGATAAAATATATGCTAATACTCGCATTACTATCATTCTCTGCCTGTCAGCCTTAGTAGTCTCTACAATTGTTGGTATCCTAACAGTTCGCTGGATTACTCAACCAATTCTTGAGATTGGAAATGCTGCTACAGCTCTGGCAGATGGTCAATTAGAATTAACATTAGCTGCCAACAGAAAAGACGAGCTGGGAGTTTTAGCAAGGACGTTCAATAGCATGGCTGCTCAACTCCAAACAGCTTTCATGAATTTGCAAAAAACCAATCAAGACAATGCTGAACTCTTGTTGCGAGAGCAAGAAAAATCCCAACAGCTAGAACAATACTTGAAAGACTTGCAAGCAGCTCAACTGCAACTGATTCAAAGTGAAAAAATGTCTGCTCTGGGCAATCTTGTGGCAGGCGTTGCCCATGAAATTAACAATCCTGTTGGGTTTATTAGCGGGAATCTCGACCAATCTATCATCGTCGTCCAAGATTTAATTCATCACTTAAAACTTTATCAGCAAAAGTTGCCAAATCCTGGACAAGAAATCGAGGAAGATGCAGAGCAAATTGAGTTAGATTATATTTTAGAAGATTTGCCACAAATGCTTTCATCTATGAAAAATGGAGTCGAACGCATCCACAACATCAGTATATCTCTCAGAACTTTTTCCCGTGCCGATACTAACTCAAAAGTTGCTACCAATATTCACGACGGAATTGACAGCACTTTGACTATTTTACAGCATCGATTGAAAGCTAACAGTCAGCGTCCGGCTATTCAAGTTATTAAAGATTATGGTAATATTCCACCAGTAACTTGCCATTTGGGACAATTAAATCAGGTATTTATGAATCTGCTCGCAAATGCGATCGATAGCTTGGAAGAAACTAATCAAGGTTTGAGTTTTGCTCAGATCAAAATAAATCCTAATATGATTGCTATTAAAACTCAATTGTCTGAGGAGACTGGCTGTGTCACGATCGCAATTAAAGACAATGGCAAGGGAATGTCAGAGTCAGTGAAGTCAAAAATATTCGAGCATTTATTTACAACGAAAGCTGTTGGGAAAGGAACTGGTTTAGGTTTATCAATCAGCAGACAAATTGTGGAAGAAATGCACGGGGGAAGTTTGACTTGTCATTCGTTATTGGCAGAAGGAACAGAATTTGCGATCGTGCTACCGCTTGTTTGAAATGCCTTGTGCTCTATAGCAATCCTTGCAGGAGTCGTAAATTTTTTACCCCATCCCAACCCTCCCCTTATTAAGTAGGGTGGTTTTATTGTCAGGATAGGATATATAAAAATACCAAAAGTATCGCTCAAAGATCGGATCGCGCTTGGGCCAAGGTACGTAATTGCGGTCTTAGCGCTCTTTCCTAATATTATAAAGAGCGCTGAAGCGCAACTACGTACCTAATTTGTGTGACGACAATAAAACTACCCCAACCCTCCCCTTATTAAGGGGAAGGAGTAAGAAGAAGTTCACAAATGATTTAGGATTGCTCTAGCTATAACTATTGCAGCGGCAAAAATACGGTCATCACCTCACCTTTTTGGGGGCGCTGGCGAATTACCAGCTTCCCGCCAGCAGCGCGAAATAGATTTTTAGTGACGCTCAAATTTAAGCTCAAACTTCCTGTTTCTGGTTGTACCATGAGCAAAGGCCCGATCGATCGCAAAGGAGCATTCGCCGATCCTGCAAAAGTCGATACGCCGTTACCTTCAGGTAAGTGTTCCGATTCTAACTGCAATTTTAATTGACTCCCTGCCAACGTCACCTCTACCTGAATGCGACTCCCCGATCGCAAAGTTCGAGTAAAATTTTCAATCAAATTAGTTAACACCTGATCCAACATCGTCGGATCGCTGACTACCGCCGGCAATTTTTGGGGCACAATCACTTCTAAAGTGTGGTTGCGCTGAATCGCTTGTTTTTGCCAGCGAGGAATACTATTTTGGAGCACTTCACCGAGGGACATGGCTGTTAGCTGCAATGCGGAATTTTTAGCTTGCGACATTTCCATTTCCACGGCGCGGAAAATTAAACCGAAGCGATCGATCTGAGCGGTACACTCAGCATCGATGGTTTCCAAACGCTTCACCACCACTGGATCGAGTTTGGGGCGTTTCAGCAGCAACCGAGTCAGGGTGCGGATGGTGGCCAAAGGAGTGCGGACTTCGTGGGCGATCGCCTGTAGCAACTCCACCTCTTTAGTAGCGTGAGGAATTGCAGACTTGCACTTGATATCTTGCCTACCTTTGGGGCTATCCTCAACTCTTTCATCCTTGAGCCTGCCTGCTTCCTCTTTCCCAACAGGCAAATTATTTAACAACAAGCTGGCGAACAGCGTGACTGTTTGATATTTGGGAGCAACAGGCAAAAATTGCTGGAATAGCGCATCTAATTTCTGAGTAGAATCGTGAGTAGAATTAGGAGTTAATTGGTGCGATCGCAAATTCAATCCGCTGTCAGAATTAGCAAGCAAACTTTCACTTTCAGTGACGCGGCGCCGCAAAACTTCCCAAGCTTTGGCGACGACTTGCGGATCGAAGGAAAATAGAAAAGCTGGCATTCCCGCAGCATTTTCACCCAAAACCATCACCAGACTAAAACTAGCCGTTAAAACCACACAAAATTGTTCGTTCGCCAAAGGATCGCCGATCGCCAAAGCCAAAGTCGGGGCCGTCGCAGGCACGGATCTTTGCTTGTCAGCGGCCGGTAGCAAAGCTAAAGTTTGTCTAGCACGAAAAGACCACAAAGCTGCATCGTTGTCAGGAATACTGGTAAAAATCCAATTAGCAAAGCCCGAAGCCACAACCGGCTCAGTCAAAACCGAAGATGGGCCCGACAAAATCAATCCCTGACAGGAATTGGGGACGGGGGATGGGGAGAGACAGTGTGTTTGCTTCGCGAGCATTTGATTCAAAGTTGCGATCGCGCCGTACCATTCCTGTTCAGCTTTGGGCCGGGAAGCAGCACGACTCCCAGGACACTTCGGGCGGTTTTTTTCTCCAGCCAACTTCACATCAAACAGACTGAGGTCATTTTCTAAGGCCTCGGAGGCTAAAATCTCGCTGATTGTCGGTAAAAAGTAAGTATTCACAGTAGGTATAAACCCACCTTCACCAGGTATGAAGGATGAAGTATTTATTTATAGGAATGTTCAGGAGTAAAAATTCAAGCACCAGCAGAACCCAAAAATCCCGCATAATTTCTTGCGCTTTGCTCCTAACTCACAGGATATCCACATTTGTCAACTATCGTTATTGGCAGAACCGTACAAATTAAGTCGCAATCTCCGCGCTGCGGGCGATATTTTTGACGAACCCACCCGATCGCCCTGGCAAAAGTGCAAAATGAAAGCAGTTAAACACCGTGCTTTCCTTATGCCCACCTCGATCGCCGACTCGAAAAATCTGTTGTCAGAGTTAATGGCACGCTACCGCAACCAAGTAGATTATCTAGCAATTCGACTCGAAGAAGCCGAAGGCACAGACATCCTGCTGCGGGGCGAAAAAATTGAAACCCTCAGCGAAGGAGTCTCAATCGGAGGCCAAGTCCGAGCTTGTCACAAAGGCGGCTGGGGCTTTGCCAGTTTTAACCGACTTTCCACCCTCGCCGAAAGAATCGAAGAAGCCATCGCCGCAGCCAAACTGATCGGCGAAGAAGAAACGATTCTCGCGCCTGTCACCCCAGTACAAGACATTTGCTTCCTGCCTTTGACAGGAACAGACCCCCGTCTGGTGCCGCTAATTGAGAAAAAGCAATTGTGCGATCGCTACGCAGCCATCCTGCGGAGCATAGACCCCCGCATCGCCACCATCTCCGTGCGTTACGGCGACAGCACCCAGCGCACGATCCTCGCCACCTCCGAAGGCACCATGCTCGAACAAGGTTGGGCAGACATGGAAATGCGCTTTGCCGCCACAGCCCGCAGCGGGGAAACCGTACAAACCGGCCGCGAAACCACTGGTTCGCGGAAAGCTTACGAAGATTTAACCGAACTTGAAACCCAAGTTCGCAGCGCCGCCCAGCGCGCGGTAGACTCCCTAGCCTTGCCCCCCGTCCAAGGCAACACCTACACCGTCGTCATCGACCCAATACTCAGCGGATTGTTCGTCCACGAAGCCTTCGGACACCTTTCGGAAGCTGACATGGCCTACGAAAATCCCGACATCTTAGAAATTATGACCCTCGGCCGCCAGTTCGGGCCAAAAAACTTGCAAATTTTCGACGGTGCTGCGCCCCAGGGACACCGTGGCAGCTATTTCTATGACGATGAAGGGACTCCGGCGACTACGACTCAGTTAATTAAAGACGGCGCTTTAGTTGGGCGGCTGCACTCGCGGGAAACTGCGGGTAAGTTGGGAGAAACGCCTACGGGCAATGCTCGCTGTTTAAATTATCACTATCCGCCGATCGTCCGCATGACGAATACTTGGATCGAACGGGGCGATACGCCGGTTGCGGATTTATTTTCTGGGATCAAAGAGGGTGTTTACGCACGCAATTGGCAAGGTGGCATGACTAATGGCGAAATGTTTACTTTCAGTGCCGGCGAAGCTTGGATGATTCGCGATGGCAAACTGGACAATCCGGTGCGGGATGTGACTCTTTCGGGTAATGTTTTCAGCACTTTAGCGGATATTGAGGCGATCGGCGACGATTTCTACTGGGATGAATCCGGCGGCTGCGGGAAGGGAGGACAAAGCGGTTTACCCGTGGGCTGCGGCGGCCCGAGTTTGCGGATCCGGGATGTCGTGGTTGGTGGCGAAGCTGCGGAAGACTAAAGCTTCTAAACTGTGGAATATCTAGGTAAAGCGCCAGATTCCTACTAGCGCTTTACCTATTTTTTTTTGATCTCAAATCTGAAATTTTAGGGTGATATCATGTCTGGTTGATTACCATCACAAAAACCGTTTGTAGTGCGTCCTGGTGTCCGCAGCATAAAGCGGACTGAAGTCCGCACTACAAACCTTGCTTATTGGGGTCAATCGATCGGACATGATATGAATCGATCGTACCATTTTTGATTTTTGATTGGGATGACTGACGGCATCAGCATCAGTCGAGAAAGTCTCAAGACTCAAAAAGTCTGGTTTCTGCGATCGCGTGGGAGTCTCGGCGAGAACATCCCGGAGACGGCGAGGTTCTACACCTTTGTGCATCGTTTTTGGTATCTTTAGCCACTAATAGCAGTTGTTGCGATTTATTGAACTGATGTTCTGCAATTGAAAAGTTTGCTAGTTTTTGAGGAATCACAAGAGCGCTAACTAATAGCGTACTCAAATAAATTAACTTGATGGTAGTATTCATTGTGTTGTGTTTTTTTTTCAGAGATTTTTGCTCCCCGATCCAACATCGCTTCAGCCAATCTGGAAGTAATTGCGTTTAACTCTTCGTTTAAGAATGCCCTCATTCCTTATTTATCTCCCTCGATCTAGTAGGGAAAAATACTCAAAGTAATCGGCCGATTTATTTTGCTTTGTTTAGCAAAAACATCCATTGTTTGGGTTTATCTCCCGCTGCCTCGTTCGGGCAAGGTATCTTTATCGTTATCTGCGTAAAATATCTGAGCGTTGGCTTGGACTCTCGTAATTTCGGGAGCAGGTTTGTCTTGAGAGAAAAAGGTCGATCGGGTTTCTAAGCTTTGAGCGTTAACTGCTGTGCTACTCAGTAGCAGGGTTGACATCAGCATGGAAGAGTAAAGGCGCATCATAGAGTTCCGTGTCGTATTTTCCACTTCTTGATACGCAGCCTGTACTCTGCTATCAGGGCAAAAACAGGAAAAAAAAATTGAATTGCGGCGAAATCATCAATTGATAATTGACGGCCCCTACATTCTTTGGAATTTTAGTCAAATGGGGTAAAACCCCTCGTTTCCCTCACTGTTTCAGTTATAAGTTCAAGTTACCTACTATTTGCCGGAAACCACCAGCAGTCAAGGCTTGCAATCTTGTTTCGAGACTCTTCCAACCACGAAACGAAACCGTAAGTTATAAATATTTATGAGTCTTCAGATTAACTTCATAATTTATTGATACTGAGATGCAGCCTCGGATGAAAGACACAAAAACACAGTACCCTGGGGGCAGCTTGGGCACTCTATATATTTATATTTTGGTGAATCTGATTCCTGAAATTGTAAATATTTACGAGTCTTCAGATTAACTTCATAATTTATTGATACCTAGATGCAGCTTGCGATTAAAGACAAGCTAATGGCACATCCGATCGCCGCACGTAACATACGCTACGATCTGATTTGCACATCTATCTTTAGGAATAAAGAGTCCAGGGTTGACGAGTTATCCAAAACAACATCAGCTTGTTGGCACTTGTTAGCTAGCGGCATCTGGGAGTTAATGCGTGCATTAGCTCGATCGTAACTCAAGCCGTCTCGGTTCATCAGCCGTTGTAACTGCACTTCGGGCGAACAGTACACCACCCAAATTTCGGTACACAAGTCAGTCATGTTAGCTTCAAACAGCAGCGGCACTACCAACACCAAAGTCAACCTGTCAGTCTGGGCCCAGAAACCTGGTTTTTTTTCAACCATACTTGGTTCTAGTTCTCGATCGCCTTCCCAAAATCCGCTTTCTTGAGTTTTTGTACCTAATTCATCTGTGTCTGGGGATACAAGATTTAAGGCAGCGATGTAGCTTTGAGTTTCCTCCACTAACCGGCGGCGCACATAAGGGTGAATCTGTTGTTCCAACCACTGCCGCTCGGCTGGGTTACAAAAAATAATATTTCCTAACTCTGGCCGATTTAAATTGCCGTCGGGGAGCAAAATAACGGCACCGTATCGTTCTACAATAGAGTCTAGTATTGGCGAACCTGGGTGCACAGCTTCGCGAGCGTAAATATCGGCATCTAAAATCGGAAATCTATAGGTATATGCCAGATAATTAGATATAGCGGTTTTCCCGGTGGCGATGCCCCCAGTTAAACCGATCGTGCGGACAATTCGATCGCTCATAATTTTCTCTGTTTAAACTCAACGGTGTTTCGACACTTAGTGTCAGTGTTTGCTATGTTGGTGGCACAATCAAAATCGGACTAAAACTTGGGAATTGGCGATCGAGAGTTAGCCTTAGGAATGGTCAGCATGAGGGTGCGATCGACTGTGTTTTACCAAAAATCTCCATTTAAAACTCGAATTCAGGTCTAGATCGAGGCAAATTTTATGAATGCTCAATCTGCTGTGCGATCGATTCTGGCAGCAATTCCCCTGGCTGGATTTTTGATATTAGATTTTTTCCCCAACCTGGTTTTCTTCAAAGAAGATAGCAGCGGATGGGTGCTTGTGGCAATTTATCGCCAATCTCAAATTGCTGCGGCACAGCCAATTATGGCAGCCCCAGACGGCACCGGAACCACCATCACCACGCCCGGTGCGTCGCCCTCTCGCTACGATATTACAGGTGGCACAAGTTCCAGAGACGGAGCAAATCTGTTCCACAGTTTTACTCGATTTGGTTTAAATCCTGGCGAAACTGCCAATTTCCTCTCCAACCCAAACATTAAAAATATCCTCGGCCGCGTTGTCGGTGGCGACGCTTCCTTAATTAACGGTCTAATTCGAGTTACTGGTGGCAATTCTAACTTGTACCTGGTGAACCCGGCAGGGATTATTTTTGGCAGTAATGCGCGACTAGACGTACCAGGGTCTTTTCTGGCTACCACCGCTAGCGGTATCGGTTTTGACAGCGGCTGGTTCAACGGTACGGGGGCGAATAACTATGCGGGCTTAGTGGGAGCACCGAATACTTTTGCTTTTGGCGCACAGCCGGGGAGTATTGTCAATGCTGGTGACTTGGCTGTGGAAAACGGGCAGAGTTTGACTTTGCTGGGCGGTACTGTCATCAGTACGGGGAGACTTTCAGCGCCGGGGGGTCAAATTACGGTGGCGGCTGTCCCGGGCGAAAATCTGGTGCGGTTGAGTCAAGACGGACTTTTGCTGAGTTTAGAAGTTGCTCCGGCTGCGGGAGTGCCAGGTTCGGAAGCTCTGCCGTTTTCTCCTCTGAGTTTGCCAAAGCTACTCTCGGGTTCCGGCGTGGCTAGCGCTACTGGTATAACTACGAACGATCGCGGTGAAGTCGTACTTACGGGCGGCCAAACAGTGCCGGCAGGTGCTGGAACTGCTTTGGTATCAGGTACTGCGGACGTGTCTGCCCGATCGTCTGGCGCGGGAGGTACTGTCAACGTGTTGGGCGACAAGGTAGGGGTGTTGGGAGCGAAGATTGAGGCTTCTGGGCCCGACGGCGGCGGTACGGTGCGGATCGGAGGAGATTACCGAGGCGAGGGAACTGTGCCGAATGCCAGAATGACTTACGTGGATGGCAAAAGTTCGATCGCAGCCAACGCCACTAAATCGGGTAACGGCGGCAGAGTTTTTGTCTGGGCGGACAACACAACAGCATTTTTGGGCCGCATCAGCGCAACGGGCGTTTCTGAATCGAACAGCAGCGGTGTTGGCGGGTTTGTGGAAATTTCCGGCAAGCAAAGATTGATGTTTAACGGCACTGTCGATACTTCCGGGACAAACGGTTTGGGGACTTTGCTCTTCGATCCTGAAAATATTTTAATTACAGATTCCTCAGAAGCTGCGGGGGATGCGGCAGTTATTGCTAACAGTAATATTTTGGCAACACAAACGCGTTCACCAGGGCAGCAAAACCAGGACGATTCTTCGCTGACTATTTCACGAAGAGCTTTGGAAAGTATCTCGGGGACGACAAATCTGGTTCTGGAAGCGCTCAATGATATTAAAATTGCTGATTTGGCGGATAATAAGTTGAGCTTTGCCGCAACTACTGGATCGGTAACATTGAGAGCAGATGCCGATCGCAACGGTGCGGGTGTTTTTTCGATGAATGCTGGAGATACAATTAGCACTCGCGGAGGCGCGCTTTCCCTGGAGGGAAGTCAAATTACTGCGGGTAATTTGTCCAGCAACGGCGGAAATATTAGTTTGATAAGTCCCGGAACAACCGTTGCAGCCAATGTTTCGGCATCGAATTCCAGCGGCGGCAACAGCGGCAATATTTTGATCGAAGGCCTGAACGTCACAGCCCAAAAACTTGATGCTAGCGGTTCTAAATCGTCGGCAAATGTAACTTTGACGGCTCGGAATATTCTGGGAGTTAGTTCGATCGCCGGTGGTTCGGGAAACATTACTTTAACTGGTAATGAAATTAATTTGAAAGGGGACAAAAATTCGGTCAGCGGGACGGGATTTTTGGTACTCCAACCTTGGAATTCCGGTCAAAATATTGCGATCGCTGGTTCTGGAGATGTCGGGACTAATACTTATTTGAATCTGACAGCAAACGAACTCGAAAATTTGCAAAATGGGTTTGCTGGAATTACGATCGGCCGCAGCAACGGTAGCGGTTCGATTCTGATTGCTAATAATTTCACATTTTACGATCCGCTAATTATTCAATCGCCGGCGGGTTTGGGAACAATTACGAGCACAAGTTCCCTGACAGGGGCAGACAATGCCTCAATTACTCTGAAAGCTGAGGGCAATATCCGCATCGGAAATATCACTACCAACAATCAGGAAATTCGCATCAATAGCACAACCGGCAATGTGACTACGGCTGCGCTACGCACAGGAAGTCCCCCCAGCATCAACACTTCTGTCAATTCTGCCAAAGTGCCGCGCACGTCGGGGGGAGATGTGAGCGTTACCGCCGAGGGTACGGTGACTGCTGGCGCGATCGACACTAGGGGCGATCGCGCGGGGAATGTGACGCTGACTGGCCGCGGCGGAGTCACTGTTAGCGCGATCGAAGCTGGCGGCTCGGAAACAGGTGGAAATATTACTCTGACAGGCAACGAAATTGACTTGACGGGCGGCAACAATTCGATCGCCAGCAACGGCAATCTGGTGCTGCAACCAGTCGATCCAACTCAAAATATGACGATCGCTGGTGCTGCTGAGACTGAGGCTTTGAACTTGACTGCTGCGGAATTGAACTCGCTGCGAAACGGGTTTGCTTCAATCGCGATCGGGCGTGCTGACGGCAGCGGCTCGATCGCGATTACTCCGGCAACCACAACGCCCAATTCAACGCCGGCGGTGACATTTCAAGATCCGACGACGATTCGATCGCCCTTGGGAAGCGGTGCGATCGTGGGAACGGGTGCGATCGCGGGAACAGATAACGCCACCATCGCTCTGATGGGCGGTAGTGTGGCAGTGGGAGACGTTACCTCGAATGCGGGGATTAACATCACTAGCAGCCAAGGTAATGTGACTGCTGGTATGGTTTCCACTCGATCGGCAAATGGGACGGCGGGCAATATCAACATCCGCAGCGCGGGCTCGGTAGAAGCTGGTAATGTCAATGCTTTCGGTGCAAAAAGCGGCGGAGATATCTCGATCGTGGCGCCGGGCCGGATCGTGACAGGGGTGATCAATTCTAGTTCGCAGTCGGGAAGTGCCGGTTCGAGCAAGATTACCGGGCAGAAAGATGTTGAAGTTGTTTCCATCAAAGCTAATGGAAATACGGGCGGCGATGTGGCAATCCAGGCTGGGGGATTGTTTCGGGCTGCTGGAAGCGAAACGACGAGCGATCGCACCAGCGTTAGCATTTCTACAGACGGACAGGTGCGATCGGGTTCGCTGACGCTGTTGCAAAGCACTTGCCCGTCGGGAAACTGCACAACCACGACTGTTGGGACAGGAAACTCGAAGTCGAACGCTACCTCCTCAACTACTGCTACCGCGCCCCTGTTGAGCCTGCCGAGTCCAGCACCAACTACCACTGTGGGACTAAAAAATACAGGCAATTCTCCACAAATTGTCACTCAGACTCCCGCAGCGTCTCCGGCCAAGAGCGGTACAGCAAATGTATCCTCAGGGTCTGCTACTGTGCCTGTTGACGAACGGTCGAACGAGACTGCTGCCGGCTCTGTTTTGCTGTCGCAGTCGGTGTTAAAAGACAATGTGGGTGCGTCTAGTGCGACAGAAAACGGCAGTGCAGCAACTGCACAAAAACCTGGAAGTGGCAATCCAGACAGTATCGCGAGTTTGAGGCTGCCTGAGATTTCTCGATCGACTTCGATCGCGCAAATAAGTCCGATCGACGCAGTGCAGCAAAGGGATAGAGATCAGGGCCGGGAATTTGAACGTTACTTTGGTGGAAATCTCGATCGAAAGTCAATCACGCAGCAAAGTATCCGAGATACTCTCAGCAGCGTCAATCGCTTGACGGGAGTTAAACCGGCGATCGTTTACGTCTGGGTGAAAGACAAGAATTTAGAACTTGTGTTGTTATTGCCAGACGGCAAAAATGTGTTTAAAAGCGTGCCTGCAAGTCGCGAAACAGTGCTGCAAGTTGCTAAGGAATTCACTAATGCTATCAGAACTCCCAAGACATTGACTGGTTCTGATTACAAGGAACCTGCCAAGGAACTTTACCAGTGGTTAATTGCACCGCTGCAAGCGGAATTGGATGCTAACAAGATTGACACGTTGGCGTTTTCGATGGATGCCGGTTTGCGAACTTTACCTTTAGCTGCTCTGTTTGACGGCAAACAGTTTTTGGTAGAAAAGTATAGTTTGGGGCTGATTCCCAGTTTGAGTTTGACTGATACTCGCTATGCCGATGTTAAGGGTTCGGAAGTTTTGGCGATGGGTGCGTCGAAATTTCCCGAAAAATACGATCAAAATCCTTTACCTGCGGTGCCGTTGGAAATATCAACAATTGTGGGCAAGATTTGGCATGGTGCGTCTTTTCTCAACGAACGTTTTACGCTGGCAAATTTGAAGGAAAAACGCAATCAATCCCAATACAAAATTATTCACTTAGCTACTCACGGCGATTTTCAGCCTGGTGGTGCCCAAAATTCTTACATTCAGTTTTGGGATACTAAATTGCGGTTAAATCAGTTGGAAGAGTTGAAGTTATCTAACCCGCAGGTGGAGTTGTTAGTTTTGAGTGCGTGCACTACGGCGGTGGGAGACGAACAGGCTGAGTTGGGGTTTGCGGGATTGGCGGTACACGCGGGGGTAAAATCGGCTTTGGCGAGTTTGTGGTATGTGTCAGATGCTGGAACTTTGGGGTTGATGACCGAGTTTTACCAGCATTTGCGGACGGCACCGATTAAGGCTGAGGCTTTGCGGCAAGCGCAGTTGACGATGTTGCGCGGGGAAGTGCGGTTGCAGGATGGTTATTTGGTGCGATCGGGCAACAATCAACCTCTGCCTTTGCCTGCGGAATTGACGGCTAGGGGCGATCGTAATTTGTCGCATCCGTATTATTGGGCCGCTTTTACAATGATTGGTTCGCCTTGGTAAGATAGTTTTGGTTAAATCTCTTTCCTGTTATGCCGAAATTTGAAGACCAACTCGATATAGTTTACGCTAGCGATCGAGCCTGCTGGCGGCAGTGGTTGCAGCAAAACTCTGGAAATGCGATCGGAGTTTGGCTGGTTTATTACAAAGTCAAAAGTGGCAAACCTAGCGTGCAGTATAGCGAAGCAGTCAAAGAAGCACTTTGCTTTGGCTGGATTGACAGCAAAGTCAAATCATTGGATGCAGAAAGTTACCGACAAATCTTCACGCCTCGAAAACCAAAAAGTGTCTGGTCAAAATTGAACAAGCAATATATCGAAGAATTAATTGCTGAAGGGAAGATGACCGAAGCTGGGTTAGAAAAAATTATAGCAGCTAAACAAGATGGCTCATGGACAAGTTTAGATTTGATTGAAGCATTAGTGATTCCAGCAGACTTAAAAGAAGCTTTAGAAACAGACGATACTGCAAACAGAAACTTTGCAGGATTCAACAAAACAACTAAAAAAAATATTCTATCTTGGATTCAAAGTGCTAAACGCCCAGAGACGAGATTGAGTAGAATCGAGAAAACGATATTTGCGATCGCACAAAACAAAAATCCCTTGATTCGTTAGTATACCCGATAGAACTATGTGCTAGGAATTTGGAAAATGTTCAACACTATTCTTGTCGCAGGAGCAAGTCGCGGAATTGGGCTGGCGGTTGCCGAACACCTCGCGTCGCAGTCCCGCCGTTTGCTAGCCGTATCCCGCACGCCTTCACCCAACGGAGAATGGATAAGTGCTGACTTGTCAGATTTGACTGGTGTGGAGACAACTGTGCAGGCAATTGGCAGCGATGTACTCGATGCCTTGCTGTACACGGGAGGTACTTGGGAAACTAACGCTTTTACTCGCAAATATTCCTTTGAAAACTGTTCGGATGAAGACATTGCACGAGTCATTGCTGTGAACTTGATGGCACCAATTCGACTCGTTAAGGGGCTTTTACCTGCACTCAGACGATCGCACAATCCGAAAATTGTGTTTGTGGGCGCTTTGTCTGGGCGCGATAATTTCCCTGCCCGCGAGGTTGCAAACTCGGCATCCAAGTTCGGATTGCGAGGAGTGGTTCACGCGCTGCGGGAGGAATTGCGATCGCAACAAATAGGTGTCACTGTCATTAATCCGGGTAATGTGGGAACGCCGGAGGTACTTGCGGATCTGGAAGCGGAAGGACTGCTGGGCGATCGTGCAATTCCACTCGCTGACCTACTTTGTATTATCGACTGCGTGTTGTCCTTATCGCGTGCAACTTGCGTCAAAGAAATCGATTTACCTGCAATGCTTGGCACAGGAGCCTGATCGGGTGAGATTAAGTTCTCTAAATTACGCGCAATCAAAAGGTGCAATGTTTGGGCTTTACTTCTGAGAAAAGAGCGGACTGAAGTCCGTACTACGAACCTTTTTTGTTATGCTAATCGACGGGATACGATCTGGTATGACTGATGACTAATTGTTAGCTGCTATCTGACTCAAGCGTTTGAGGATGCGGAGTACATCATAAAGTTCGTTGCCAGGGTTGCGAGTGAGATATCCTTTAGATGTGGCATATCGCGGTGATTCTCCGTTGACTAATTTGACAAAGATGAAACTGCTGCCTGTAGCGATCGTGCCGTAACTCGGGCGATCGCGATTGGGGTTTGCTAGCATATAAGCTAAGATTTGTGCCAGCCCCGCTTCGATGGAAAAAGAAACTCGTTTAGACTCGATTACCATCAGCCACAATTGGTCTTTTAAAACTAAAGTGTCGATGCTGCCTTTAATAATCACGCCTTCATCTTCTTCGGAAATTTCGACGGACTTTTCCGGTTTAATGTAAAATGGGTGCAGGTAAAATTCGCCAGCAAATAACAGCGGAGAGACGATCGACAAACTGATGGTTTTTTCCAGCATCGGCGGATACTCAAGCAAGTTGAAGTAACCCGCTTTAATCTGATCTAGCTGTCGTTTCTGAAAGTCGGTGATTTCGGGCAACTCGTCTTGCCATTCAGGGAAAAATTGGTCGTCGGTGACAAGTTGCAGGTTAAAAATGGTTTTTAATTCTTCTAATGTGACATTTTTAGCTTGAATTGTTTGAACCATAATTCGCTAGCCTTAATTTTATAGATATTTACACTTATATCAAATTGGTTCGATCGTTCGGACTTCAGTCCTTCCTTGATGAGGACTAAAGTCCTCACTACGAACCGAAGATAGGCGAAGTTATAGTTTAATCTTACTAATTCCAAATTTTTTGCAAATTTAAAACAAATCCCGGCAAAACATCTTCCCCAGAAAGGGCGAGAGGAGATTGTAAAACTTCCACTTCTTGGCCGGGGCGATAAATTTCTACTTCTCGTTTTTTGCGGTTAATCAGCCAACCCAAGCGGCAGCCATTATCCGGCGTTGCTGATTTACGGTATGAAAGGCTAAATAGGTCTGTCATAGAAACCAGTATCCACAAAGGTTTTGGATTTTAAACTTATTTTTTTCATACCATGATTAAGCAACGCCCCATTATCCATATATTCTTGCATTTTTTCCTGAGTCTTTTTCAAGCTGTCACTCGGAGAAAGAAACTCGATGACAAAATCAGGACATAAGGGGATAAATTTGTCTTTTTGTTCCGGTGTCAAAGCTTGCCAACGCGATTTTTCTACCCAAGACGCATCAGGAGAGCGATCGGCGCCCTTGGGCAGAGTAAATCCTGTGGAGGAATCAAAGGCTTCACCGAGTTCGGTTCGATCGTTCCAGATCCAGAGTTGAGCGCCTGCTGTTAAATTGCGTTTCCCTGTTTCTCCTCCGGTTGGTGGCATGACGATTAATTCTCCGTTGGCGTTGCGTTCTAGTTTCAATTCTGGGTGTTCTTCACACAGTTGATAAAACTGTTCGGAAGTTAGTTGGATAATGGAATTGAGATTTAATGTAATAGCAGTCATGATTATTTACCTGCTGTTTGTATGAATTCGATTAAGAATTAAAAATGGGATAATTCATTTTTAATTCTTAATTCTTAACTTATCATTCTACTGCAATTGTTGGATGCGCTTGAGGGCGTCTTGATATGCGGTTGTTCTGCCGCCTTGCTTGTAAAGTTCCGCTGCTTTTTGAAAGTCGGCAATTGCTTTGGCTTTGTCTTCTGTCAGGTAAGCTAAAGCTCGGTTGTAGTAGGCGTCGGCAAAACCGGGATTGGCTGCGATCGCCTGCGTGTATGCTTGAATAGCGGTTCCACCGCGGGTGGGGTCGGGTTGTGGCAAGCCGGCAGTAATGAAAGTGCGGGCATTGCCGATATTAAAATGCAATTCTGGGCTGTATTTAGGATTGAAAGTGAGTGCTTTGTTGAAATCGGCGATCGCCTCCCAAGCATCTCCTTCATCTAAGCGGGAAAGCCCTCGAAAATAATAGGCTTGGGCGTCTTGCGGATTGGCGGTGGATACCGGGCCGATAGTTGTGGGAGTATTGTCTACTTTCAACTCGGATTTGTTAATTCCCGCCGCCACCAGTTTGGCGATAAATGTATTAATGGGAACTGCTGCATTAAATCCTGTTTTAATCGGGGCGACTTCGCCGTTACTGATTTGGGCGAAACCGAATTCCCCTTGTCCGTGCAAGCCGATGACTCGGGCTTCTGAGTCGAAAACTGGCCCGCCACTCATCCCACTCCAAGTGACGGCTTGATACCGCAAAGTGTAACCTTCCCGGCGATCGCGCGGGCGGCTGGTAACGAGTCCGGGAGACATTTCTGGTTCTCGTTCGGCCCCAAAGAGTCCCCCCGTAGCGGGATAGCCGTAAACGAAGATTTGAGTGCCGATGACGGCTTTGTCAGAATCGGCTAGCGTCGCCACTGGATATTCTTCGGGACTTTCAAATTTGACTACTGCTAAATCCGGATCTGTTGGGGCTGTTTGCAAGCGGGTGACGTTGCTTACTTGATAGTTTTTGCCAGCCGACGTGCGAACGGTGTATTTCACGTCTGCTTTTTCTACGACGTGATTGACTGTTAAAACTGTGTAAGTTTTGCCGTTTTTGGCAATAATTACCCCGGAACCGTCTCCTAGGGAACTATTGATTTGTACTGTCAGCGGCCCGGCGATGCTGGCGACTTCTTGGGGTGTTTTGGCGATCGCCGGTTGGCTGATGACTATGGTTAAGGCTGCGGTGGTTCCTGCTAGCAAGGTGGTTAAGGTGTCGTAACGAGAAAAGTTTATATTCATGGCTGTTGCTAATTGGTAGTTTGGTATGGGAGTTCGCTGCGGTTGGTGGTTTGGGCTTTTTGGGTTTTTAGTTTGATTAATGTTTTGACGCTATTGGCGATCGGCTTTGTTCTTTACTGATAATTTTACTCGCTTTTTTGTTCCGCGATTTCCTATCTAGACATTCAGTTGTAAGGTATGTCAGGCTTGCAATGTCTACAATAAATTAGGCTTGGCCTTTGACGAACCCTACTCACTATGGATGATTCATTGCTATGTGGTAGCTTGTTCGCTAATTGTTGGATGCAAAAGTTGAAGCGGTACGTTGTTGGGCTTTAGCCCTCAAAGAGCGCTGAAGCGCAACTACGTACCTTTGAAAGAGCGCTGAAGCGCAACTACGTACTTGTGCGATCTGAAGTGGTACGTTGTTGGGCTTTAGCCCTGAAAGAGCGCTCAAGCGCAACTACGTACCGCTTCGGGTGCAACTATGTAATTTGATGTTTTGTTGCCCATTGGACGATCGCCTCAGTCAACCCATCTAATGTATATTCTGTCGCTTCTAGGTCTAACTTGCCCAATAAATTCTGGCAGCTTTTGGAGGTTTCCGGGCCGATGGAGGCGATGCAAACTTTTTCTAGCCAATCCTGAGATAAGGAGAATTCGGGAATTGTATCGATCAGGTGGCAAAAGTTATGTACGGTTTTGGAACTGGCAAAGGTTATGATATCTACGGCTTGATTCTGGAGTGCGGCTAGGGCGATCGGATCGATTGTTTCGGGACAGCAAGATTGGTACGCTGGTACTTCGATTACTTGCGCTCCTTTGGCGGTGAATTCTTTGACTAAAACTTCTCTTCCCCCACTTTCTACTCTGGGAAATAAGATTTTGCAGTTTTGCAAATTGTCGGGGAAGTTTTCGACTAGGGAATCGGCGACAAAGTTGGGGGGAATAAAGTCGGGTTGTAGTGAGTGCGATCGCAAACTTTCTGCTGTCTTTTTCCCAACTACTGCGATTTTAATGCCAAACAAGCTCCGCGCGTCTTTGCCTTTTGCTTGCAATCTTTGAAAAAACCAGTCTACGGCGTTGTGGGAAGTGAGGATTAACCAGTGAAAGCTTGACATTTGGTCGATCGCACTATCCAACGGTTCCCAACTTGAAGGCGCACCAATTACTAAGGCTGGCATTTCGATCGCGCGGGCACCCAGTTGCTGGAGTCGATCGCTAAATTGACCGGACTGGGAAGCCGCGCGGGTGACTAAAATCGTTTTTCCGGCTAGCGGTTGGCTCATGTTAGCGGTGACAGGTGTATGGCTCATGTTTGTGCTTTCTGGCTGGATTAAAAATTCGCGCAATCTAACTACTTCCCCAATGACGATGACGCAAGGCGATAGAGATTCACCTGTTGTTTGCTGTACAATGTCGCAGAGCGTGCCGATCCAGATTTGCTGTTCGGGGCGGCCGCAATCTCGGATAATGGCGATCGCAGTTTCGGGCGATCGTCCGTGTTTTTTTAATTGCCAGACTATCTCGCTTAAATTGCGTCCTCCCATCAAGATTACCAGAGTTTCTATCCGCACTAAAGCTTCCCATTCCAGCGCATCCGGTTCGTGGGCGCTCATCACTGCAAAACAGCGGCTCATCACCGGATCTGTGAGGGGGATTCCTGCTAGTAAAGGTGCCGCAAATGCTGAGGATATTCCGGGGATTACTTCAAATTCGCAGCCTGCTATAATTAATGCTTGAATTTCGGAACTGGAGCGACCAAAAATAAATGGATCGCCACTTTTAAGACGGACTACTTGTTTGCCAAGTTGGCAATGTTCTACCAGCAAACGGTTAATTTCTTGCTGCTGGGCGGAAGGTTTGCCGCCGCGTTTCCCCACTTCGATTTTCTGACAAGTTACTGGAATTAATGCGAGTTGCGGGATGTCGATGAGTGCGTCGTAGATTAAGACTTCGGCTTGGGAGAGCAGTTTTTGCGATCGCACTGTCATCAAGTTACAATCTCCCGGCCCCCCACCGACTAGATAAACTTTTCCTTTTGAGTTTTTCATAAGTCATCCTCGATAGTATAATTTAAGGAAGAAGGAAGAATCAGCAATTATATAGACTTTCTCAAAAAGATGAGATATGACTGACGGCTTATATAACCACTAGACTAAGAGGGCTAAAGCCCAACAACATACCTCATCTTTTTGATAACCGCTATAAAATAAAAAATAACAAACAATCAATGCCCGATGCCCGATGCCCGATGCCCGATGCCCGATGCCCAATGCCCGATGCCCAATCCTTAACTAGAAATCCTATATTTATGCAGATTATCATCATTACGGCTGCCGATGCAAATTACTTTGAACTGGTGCGAGGTACTATTTTATCGGTGCGGGAAAAATCAGAAAGTGCAAATGTGGCGATCGGCTTTTTCGATCTCGGCTGCACTCCCGAACAATTGCAGTGGCTGGAAACAAGAGTTAATATCATTCAAAAACCCGATTGGGACTTCAACTTTCCCGGTAAAAATGAAGCACCTCACTATCTCAAAGGGCTTTTAGCTCGTCCGTTTCTGCGCCGTTACTTCCCCAATTTTGACATCTACCTGTGGATAGATGCTGATGCTTGGGTACAGGATTGGCAAGCTGTGGAATTATTCGTAAAAGGCGCGGCAAAACGGGGTTTAGCAGTTGTTCCAGAATTAGATAGAGGCTATTATTTAGCTTATGGCAAATTGCCTTGGTACTGGGAATTTGTTTATCGCGATTATCAAGCAGCTTTTGGGGAAGAATTTGCCAAACAGTTGCACAGCTATCCAACTATTAATGCAGGTATCTTTGCGCTGCACAAAGATGCGCCGCATTGGCAACTTTGGGCAGAATATCTGGATGAGGCATTGCAGCGGCACGTTTCTTTGATGACTGACCAAATAGCGTTAAATCGGTTGGTTTACGGTACTGAAATGTTCGATCGCACGGAGATGCTGCCGGCTGGGTGCAATTGGAGTTGCAACTTCGGTTTGCCCGTCTGGGACAAGCAGCGACGCTGTTTTGTGGAGCCGTATTTGCCGCACGGGGCGATCGGCATTCTGCACATCACCGGTCACAAGCACGACTTGGTAAAATTAGCAACAACAGACGGGAATCAAGTAGAAATTAGTCTCCGCTACCAACCAATTCAACAGCCAGTATCCCCACAATTAAAATCAGAAAAAATGAGTGTACAACCACCCTCTCAAATTCAAAACAATACATTGCCTGTCGGAGATTACGTCTCGCCCGGACTAAAAATTACTCTCCCAGATGCATACTTTCCCAACATGATTGTGGGCGATACCAATACTTGTCCGTGGCCATATCTGCGCCGGGAAATCGAGCACAATTGGTATGTCGATCGCCGTGCTAGTTCAGTCGGATTTCTCAGTCGCGACGAAGCACACATCCTTTACAATACAGCCCTGCTATTTACAGGTAAAAAAGCGTTAGAAATCGGCTGCTGGCTGGGATGGTCGGCCTGTCACTTAGCCCTCGCAGGAGTTGAGTTAGATGTCATCGATCCGCTATTAGAAAGAGAGGACATCAGACAAAGCGTCATCGATTCAATTCAAGGCGCTCTCAATGCGTCTGGCGTGCAAACAACCGTCGAGCTAGTACCCGGTTACAGTCCCCAAAGAGTAGAGCAATTAGCAAAGGATTTGAACCGAAAATGGTCGTTAATTTTTATTGACGGAGAACACGAAGGTGATGGGCCGTTAAATGATGCGATCGCCTGCGAAAAATTGGCTGAAGAAGATGCAATAATTTTATTTCACGACTTAGCTGCTCCGGCTGTTGCTAAGGGTTTAGATTACTTGAAACAACAGGGTTGGCAAACGATAGTATATCAAACAATGCAAATTATGGGTGCAGCTTGGCGGGGGAATGTCGAGCCTGTAAAACATCAACCAGATCCGAATGTTTCCTGGGAGTTACCAGCACATTTGCAGGGTTATGAAATTAGCAATTTAGATAGCATTGATTCGACCCCATGCAGTAAAAAAAATAAAAAAAAACAGTCCTCTTATACAAGAGACTTCTACGAATTAATAGGAGAAGGAACTCGCACTTCTGCTATAGAAATTATCCCCCTGCTGTTAGACTTGCTGCAACCAATTTTACCTAAAAGTGTAGTGGATGTGGGCTGCGGTACGGGAAGTTGGTTAGCTGCTTTTCATAAATTGGGAATTGCTGACTGTTTGGGAATAGATGGCGATTATGTGGATCGCACTCTTTTACAAATTCCTTTAAATCAGTTCCAATCCGCCGATTTAAAGCAACCGCTGCAATTAAAAAGAAAGTTTGACTTAGCAATTTCCCTAGAAGTTGCAGAACATTTACCAGCTACCTGTGCTGAAACCTTTGTTAATTCTCTCACTCAACTAGCACCAGTAATTTTGTTTTCGGCTGCGATACCGTTTCAAGGAGGCGTCGAACACGTTAACGAACAGTGGCCGCAATATTGGGTAAATTATTTTCATACAAAAGGTTTTGCAGTCGTGGATTGCTTGAGGAGAAAAATATGGAACAATGACAAAGTAGAGCCTTGGTACGCTCAGAATATATTTATTTTTGTTAAACAAGAATATTTATCGAGATATCCAATTTTAGAAAGTGAATATCAAAACACGGATTTGAATCAATTAGCAATTGTTCATCCCAAGATTTATTTTTATAGCTTGCAAGCTGCTCAAAAGTCAGCCCAAACAGAAAGTTTCAGGCAAATTTCTGCATCCCAGCAATTGGAAAATCGACCTTTGGTATCTGTGATTGTTCCCTGCTACAATCAATCTCATTTTTTGCCACAAGCGGTAACTAGCGCAATTAAGCAAACTTACAAAAATTTGGAAATTATCATTGTCAATGATGGCAGCTTAGATACTACTAGCACAGTTGCCAAAAATTTAATAGCAGCAAATCCCCAGCATAATATCAGGCTGGTAGAACAAACAAATCAAGGGCTGTCTCTGGCAAGAAATGCTGGAATAGCAGCAGCAAATGGTGAATACATCATGCCTTTGGATGCCGACGATATTTTAGCTGAAAACGCCTTGAATAGTCTTTTAGAAATATGCTTAAAATCTCATGTACCTTGTGTAGCATTTGGTTCTTATCAAATGTTTGGTACAGAAAATCGCATAGTACCGAGTTGCGATTTGTATTCGCCGGAAAACATCAAGCACTCTAACATGATTCACCCGTCTTCACTGTATCACAAATCTATTTTGGATTTAGTGGCAGGTTATAAAGCTGGAATGAAAGAAGGTTACGAAGATTGGGAATTTTGGGTCAATTGTCACAGACATAATATCCCATTTTTGGGAACGAAAGAAGTAGTTGTCAATTATCGGCGTTCCCAGGGTTCTATGTTGGCAAAAGCTCAGCAACATCATGAAAAGTTGGTAGCACAAATTGTTTGTTACAACCGCGATATTTACGATATTGAAAGTGTGAAGAATGCTGAGAAAATCTTGGAAGCAGGTAATTAAGGGAAAAGAAAGAAAGAAGGACTGAAGTCCTTACTACGAACCAGGTTTGTAGTGAGGACTTTAGTCCTTCTTCAGGTTTGTAGTGAGGACTTTAGTCCTTCTTCAGGTTTGTAGTGAGGACTTTAGTCCTTCTTCAGGTTTGTAGTGAGGACTTCAGTCCTTCAGGTTCGTAGTGAGGACTTCAGTCGTATCCGCTCAATAATTCGGGGTAGGAGAGAAAAAAGTAAGCAGAGTAAAAAAAGTGTTATAAAATAGGATACATGACGCCAAAGACTATTTCACAAGACAAATCATCCTACAATATACTACTG